>CAYHFE010000005.1:0-43939 GCA_964355375.1 uncultured Verrucomicrobiota bacterium | reverse complement strand
ATGCGGGCTCATGACGAAATCGAACCAAACCGGCGGGGCGTCCTCTGCAAAATCCAGCGGGCGCTCCATTGGACGCGTTCAAGCCACACTCCACGGCGAAGTGAATCAGACCCTCCATCGAGCGAAAGAGAAACGCGCCGGGCTCGCGCGCCTGGGCCCGTTAATCCTGTTCTCCACGGAAAATGGTGATGGGTGGCTGCTCGATGGCGAAGATGGTTTGGCGCTCTGTTTGGCCCAGGATGGCAAAGAGCAACCGTTCGCGATCACGGAAAACCCCACGGAATTCGGAGTGGAGTGGACGGCTCGCTATCGAATTGAGGACGATCGTTTGGTCGTGACCGAGCGATCCGGTCAGGTTCGGGCGATCCCGGATTGTCCGACCAAGGAAATCCTGCGCTTGGCTTCAAAATGGGAATAGCTCCCTCGCGCATCCGCGTCTCACCGGCCCGTTTAGAACAAGAATTGGATCGCTTTTAGTCGAGGCGACAATTACTCTCCCGGGCCATGACAGCGACCGTTGGAGAAGATAGTTTCAAGGTCTGGGCATGCGACAATATGGTCTATGGCCCGATCGCGTTGTCCACGCTCATCGATTGGGTGACAGAAGAACGGGTCTTGCGCGACACCTGGATTCTCTCGCAAACGGACAATCTCTGGCATCAGGCCAAGGACTTCCCCGCTCTGGGAGTTCATTTCCGCCAAGCCTCCGACGCCGAGCTGGCTGGAGAGGCGGGCAGCGAGGGTCCGTGCATTGGCCCGGAGGAGCTGCGGGCCTTCGAAAGTCTCGCTGGCCTCTCGAACGAGGAGCTCGCTCAGTTCCTCCGCTTTGGCGAGTTGCGCACGGCCAAACAGGGGGAAGTGATCATCAAGAAAGGAGATCCGGGTGACGCCGTTTTCTTCGTGCTGACGGGCGAAGTCCGCGCCCGCTTGGTCGTGGGTCTGGTCGATACCACCTTGTGCCGGATCGCCGCCGGCGAGTTCTTTGGCGAGATGTCCATGTTCACCCAAACCGCCCGCTCGGCCGACGTCGTCGGCGAGTCGGACAGCCGCTTGTTTCGCCTGAGCGCGCAGGCCTTTCTCCTCCTGATCAAGGAAATTCCAAGGTTGGCTGGTCCGATTCTTTTCGCCATCTCGCGAACCATGGCGCTGCGCATCGCCGAAACCAACCGTCAGTTGCAGCGCGAAGTCGCGTCCGGTTCTGTTTGGACCTAACGCCGGGACGGTCGCGGCACTGGCACTGCGTTGGTCGTGCGGTTCGCCGAAGGGGCGGCCGGAGGTGGCGCCATCGGAGTCTGGGCTTCCAGACGGCGCTTCTGTCGCGCTTCGGTCAGTTGGATTTCGCGGTTCAGGTGATGCAGGGCCAAGCCATTGCTGGCCACGATCACACTCATCACGGTCAGAAGAATGAAGACCACCAGAACGGCCGAGCCGCGCTCCGCTCGGCGTGCGCCCGGCGGAAGCCGTTCTGCAGCCGACCGGGGTCGCGGATCCGTCCCGGCGATCGGTCCGATTCGTGCCTGAAGATTGAGTCTCATAAAGGACCCGCTGGTCGAGCGACCGCCAGAAAATCGAAGGTCGGCCGCACTCGAATAAACCTCTTCTTGGTCCGCAATTCCACGGTCCAACTCCAGGCCACGACTTGGGTGCGCGGTTGCCGATCCATTCGCGAGGTTTGGACGTCCGACAAGACCTTGCGCGCGGGGGCCTGCAAGTCCGGTTTACGCCAGACCGTTCCATCGGCGAACAGATAGACGATGGTGCCGGTGGATTGCGGAATCTCCAGCGCCGACCACCCTTCTTCAGAAACCAACTTCGGTGCCGCCGTGGCCAACCGAATATCAGCCCGCCAATGTTCTCCGGCCTGCAGAGCCCGGGCGATATCGGCGGCGTTTCGATTCAAATCCCGGGAGAAGTCGAGGCACTTGTAGAACGCGGAAAATGCCAGCAGCAACACGACCGCCAGGACGCCGATGTAAATGAGACAATCAATGAGGAGGAATCCACGGCTCCGGCGGCGCCGGGGTGTCCCCCTCGCGATGAACCGTTCATCAACTGGGCGGGCCGATATCCGAGAGGGGGGCGGGGGAACTCCGCCAGGTTTTGGAGTGCGGCAGGCCTCGGCCGCTTCTGGGGCACTGGCCAAAGCGCCGGAGGGCCGGCGCAGTCCAAGACGCTGGCGCGACGCAGCCGGCTCGATTCGGAGAATTCTCCTCCCGCGGGCGAAATCACGGTGGCGGAGTGGTCGGGTCTCCGACCGGCGATTCTCAGGCTCTGAACGGCACGTGCTCATGGGGAAGGAATCTTGAAAGGTTTGACGGCTTCGTCTTTGTTCTCCCGACGCAGGTCGGTGATCTTGATTTCCCGCGAAACGGAGCCGCCCTTTTCCTTCTTCTCCGGGGTCCACTCCAGACGCAGCGTCGGTGGATTGAACGTCAAAACAAAATGGCCCGGCGGAAGATTCGTGGCGGACGCGGCCCGCACTGGATACGCGGGTGTGCCCTGGGGAAACGCTCGCCACTCGCCCGCTTGGAGAATCTCCATCTCCCCGTCAATGATCTCCATCGCCACCGCCCGGAAGTAGTAGGCCCGACACAGCTTTTGCTCCTGCATGAACGAGAAGCCCAGAGGGATCACGACCGCGACGAGAATAGCCATGGCCACGATTAATTCCATGGTCAGCGTGCCCCGCTCCGAACGCCGGGCGCGATCTGGAGTGGGACCGGTCACCATAAGACCCCCGCCTCGATGATGGCGGTCAGAGCGCGAAAGACCGAGACCGCCACCAGTGCCGCCATCACCCCGTTGAACAAGACGATCGCCGTCGTGACTGTTTGCGCGGTCGCTTGCTGCTGTTGAAACGCTTTCGCATCGAGGGCCTCCAGCCAGCCCGTCAACGCTAGGAAGAAGTTTTTGCCTGATTTCAGGGCATTGGCCAGACGCCAGCGAAACTCCCCGGTGTCATCGAGCTTTTGCATGGCCTCGCCGAGTCTCACTCCGCGCCGCAGTTCGGCGATGACGTCGCGGGCGCGGCGGATGAAGATCGGATTGGCGGTGCTCGTGGCGGCGAGCTCGATGGCCCGAGGCTCCGCCACGCCTGCGTCGAGCAGAACCCCAAGCATCGCGGAGAAATCCCGCTGCATGCGCTTGCGCCGCCACGGCGTGGCATAGCAGAGCCATTCCAGCCAACCCATCGGGACTTTCGATCCCAGCCAGGAGACCAACCGCGGCCCTCCCGCGTAGAAGACGGCTCCGGCATAGAAAAGGAGGGTCAGCGCCAATTGAATCTGCGCGACGAGCAAGGCTCCGTCAAAAAGCTGCAGCGCCGGAAGCCCCATGTCTTCGGTGAGGTCGGCAAAGATCTGTTTGAGCTTTGGCGCCACGATCAATTGGAGCATCCAGAAAAGTGCCGGAATCACTGGAATCGCGACGAAGGCCAGAACTACCAGGTAGTTGTGGGAACTTTGGATCTGAGCGGACGAATCCTTGAGCAAAGCCCGGCAGGCGGGCAGGATCCGCTTCACGTCGCCAATTTCCTCGCCGACCTTGAGCATCGCCTGCATCGGGCAGGGCACCAACCCGGGGACCTGGTCCATCGCCGCGGACAAGCGGGATCCGCGTTCGAGGATTCCGGCCATCTGATGGAACCGCCGTCCGAGCGACCGATCGCGGGTCTGGGAAGCGGAGAGGATTGTATGCTCGATGGTAGAGCCGTGGCTCAGACCTGTTTCAACCAGGTCGAGCAGAAGGCGGGCTTGTTCCTGGCGTCGAAGTGGCAGGCTGAAAAGATAATAGACCCCGTATGACAGGGCGGCGAGCGGAAGAAGTCCCACCACCATCCATCCGGCCAGGAACAGCATGGAATCGAGATCGTTCATTCGCTCCCGAGTTGGTCCAGCAAGCCGCCGAACCGGACGAAGATTCGGATCAGCGGAATCACCTGACTGACGAGCATCGCGGCCAGAAACAGAATGGAAACCGGCAAGGCCGCATAGAGCAACATTTCCACGCGGTGCGCCGCGCGCGCTTGATAGACTTCCGCCGCCCGGCGAAAGCCTTCCGCCAGATCCTCACCCGCGCTGCTGACCAGCCAGGTGAACAGGGGCGGCACGGTGACGTTCGAGATGGCCAGATCCGAGAACTTCGCCCCGCCCGCCGCCAAACGGTTTTGCCATTGCCCGATGTCACGAGCCGCCGGTGAATGGTTCTCCAAGGTTCGTAGAAGTCCGAGCGCCTCGCCCAAGGGAGTGCCGCTCTTGAGCATGAGGTTCATGGCAGACGCCAGACGCGCCAATCCGGCTTCCTTGAAACCTGGAAGACGCCAACGGAGGGCGCTGCGCCAGGCTGGCCACATCAGGCCCGCCAACGCCAATCCGCTCGCCAATCCCAGGATGATCATGGGCATCCAGATCATGACCGGGAGTCCGGCCACAAAGAACGCGCTATCGCCCATCCCCTGAAGCGACTCGGCGAGGTCGGCCGTGAACACACGGAAGACGATGGTGACAAACACGGACAATCCGAGCGAAACCAAGAGGACGATCAGCGGATAAACCATCAAGCCTTTCAGCCGCATCGCGATCAGGCTGACTCGTTGGTAGTAATCCGCGAGCATGGTCAGCACGCCCGGCAAGTCGTTGCTGGCAACCCCCACCCGAATCATTTGGCGATAAAGATCCGGCAACTGGCGCCGGGCCAGGGCCTCCGGGAGGGGAGTGCCGGAGCTCAAGTCGGTTTCCAGCTTGGTGAATTCATCGCGCAGACTGCCCCCTTGCATGGTCGCGCTGAGCTGTCGAAGCGCCCCTTCCAAGGGAATGCCGCTCTTCAGCATTCCCGCGAGCTGGTGGTTTACAAAGGCGAATTCGTCATGCTTCATGGCGCTTGAGTGTGTTCGGTGGATTGGACAGGCGTCGAACCGGAGCATCACGCGCTGCGGCGGCGTCGGGCATCCGGCTCCGGCCAGTGCGCCCTATATTCAGACCAATCCGAGTCTCGTGGCCTCGCCTCCGACGGTTGGAATGGACTTTTCCAACAGGCTCTTGGGTCCGGCGCGCGTCTTCTTCCTGATTCCGCCTTGCCCGGGTCGGCGCGCGCGGCTACTCTCGAGCCATGTCCGGGAAGCAGATTCACATCGTGAGGAGGAGAAAATGCCCCGCAGAAATGACATCAAGAAGGTGCTGATTATTGGTTCCGGTCCGATCGTGATTGGACAAGCGTGTGAGTTCGATTATTCCGGCACCCAAGCCTGCAAGGCTCTGCGCAGCCTGGGTTATCAGATCGTGTTGGTGAACTCCAATCCCGCGACCATCATGACCGACCCGGGCATGGCGGATGTGACCTACATCGAGCCGCTCACGCTGTCGGCCGTGACCGAGATCATCGAGAAAGAGCGGCCCGACGCGCTCCTGCCCAACCTCGGCGGTCAAACCGGACTCAACCTTTCCTCCCAGCTCGCCCGCTCCGGCGTGCTGGAGAAGTACGGCGTCCGCATCATCGGAGTCGAAGCCGATGCCATCGAGAAGGGCGAGGACCGCATCGTCTTCAAGGAGACGATGAAGAAATTGGGCATCGATATGCCGCGCAGTGCGCCGGCCTACAGTGTGGAGGAAGCAGAGCGGGTGGCGGCGGAGCTCGGCTACCCGTTGGTCATCCGCCCGGCCTATACGCTCGGCGGCACCGGGGGCGGACATGTCTATAACGTCGAGGAACTCCGCGTCGTGGCCAGCCGCGGATTGGCCGCCAGCATGGTGCACCAGATTCTCGTCGAAGAATCCGTGCTCGGCTGGGAGGAGCTGGAATTGGAGGTGGTGCGGGACGCCAAGAACCAGATGATCACCGTCTGCTTCATCGAGAATGTCGATGCCATGGGGGTGCATACCGGCGACTCCTTTTGCGTGGCGCCGATGCTGACCATCGAGGCCGGGCTGCAAGCTCGGCTCCAGGAGTACTCCTACCGCATCGTCGCATCGATCGGAGTGATCGGGGGCACGAATATCCAGTTCGCCCATGATCCGAAGACGGATCGAGTGGTCGTCATCGAGATCAATCCGCGCACCTCCCGTTCGTCGGCGTTGGCGTCCAAGGCCACCGGTTTTCCCATCGCTTTGATCTCGGCCAAATTGGCCGGGGGCTTGACGCTGGATGAGATTCCCTATTGGCGCGACGGCACGCTCGAGACCTACACGCCGTCTGGCGACTACGTGGTGGTGAAATTCTCTCGCTGGGCTTTCGAGAAGTTCCGGGGCGTCGAGGACAAGCTCGGGACGCAGATGCGCGCGGTCGGGGAAGTGATGAGCATCGGCAAGACCTACAAGGAAGCCTTCCAGAAATCGATTCGTTCGCTCGAGAATGGCCGGCACGGGCTGGGCTTTGCCAAGGATTTCCACGAAAAGCCGCTCGCGGAGTTGATGCGAATGCTCAACGAACCAAGCAGCGAACGCCAATGGATCATGTACGAGGCGCTCCGGCAGGGCGCCACGGTGAACTCGCTCTACGAAAAGACCTTCATCAAACCTTGGTTCATCCAGCAGATGAAGGAGCTGGTTGAGCTGGAGGAACAGATGCTGCGCTACCGGGGCCGGACGCTGCCCGATGACTTGCTCATCCAGGCCAAGAAGGACGGCTTCGCCGACGCGTATCTGAGCAAGCTGCTCGGTTGGCCGGAGGTGGAAATTCGGGCTCGCCGCACCGCGCTGGGAGTGGTCGAAGGCTGGGACGCTTTGCCGGTCAGCGGCGTGGAAAATGCGGCCTACTACTACTCAACGTATCACACGCCCGACCGCGTTCAGGCCAGTTCCCGCAAGAAGGTCATGGTTTTGGGGGGAGGACCGAATCGCATCGGCCAGGGCATCGAGTTCGACTACTGCTGTGTCCATTGCGCGTTGACCCTGCGCGACGCCGGTTACGAAACCATCATGGTCAACTGCAATCCGGAGACGGTCTCGACGGATTACGACACTTCGGACAAACTTTATTTTGAACCGCTCACCGTTGAGGATGTGCTGAGCATTTACGAGAAAGAGAAACCGATCGGCGTGGTCGCGCAGTTCGGCGGGCAGACTCCGCTCAACCTGGCGGCGGAACTGGCCAAGGCCGGCGTGACCATTCTCGGCACGACTCCGGACACCATTGACATCGCCGAGGATCGCGATCGGTTCCGCAAGATGATGGAGAAGATGGGCATCCCCATGCCCGAATCCGGCATGGCCAGCACCTTCGAGGAAGCGCAGCAGATCGCCACCCGGATCGGTTATCCGCTCATGGTGCGACCGTCCTTCGTCCTGGGCGGAAGGGCCATGGAAGTGGTCCACGACGAAGACATGCTCCGGGAGTACATCGCCAAGGCGGTGGACGTGTCGCCGGAGCGGCCCATCCTGATCGACCGGTTCCTCGACAATGCCATCGAGGCCGAGGCCGACGCGCTGTCCGATGGCACGGATGCCTTCGTGCCGGCCGTCATGGAACATATTGAGCTGGCCGGCATCCACTCCGGTGATTCGGCTTGCGTGATTCCGCCGGTGACCTTGCCGGAGAAGCACATCAAGACGATCGAGGAATACACCCTGCGCATCAGCCGCGAATTGAAAGTTTGCGGCGTGATGAACATCCAGTACGCCATCTGCCAGGACAAAGTCTATGTCCTGGAAGCCAACCCGCGAGCGTCGCGCACCGTGCCTTTGGTGAGCAAAGTCTGCAATGTCCCGATGGCCCGCATCGCCACCATGCTCATGCTCGGGGCCAAACTCCGGGATGTGAAACCGCCGCACCGGACCGTGCCGCATGTGGGGGTGAAGGAAGTCATCCTTCCCTTCAACATGTTTCCCGAGGTCGATCCGGTGCTCGGCCCCGAGATGCGTTCGACCGGCGAAGTGCTCGGTCTCGCCCCATCCTTCGGCCTCGCTTACGCCAAGGCGCAGGAAGCCGCCGGCAGTCCCCTGCCGCAGAAGGGGACGGTGTTTGTTTCCGTCACCAATAAAGACAAGCCGGCCATCCTTGAGGTTGTCCGCCGTTTCCAGGAATTGGGATTTGGCATCAAGGCCACCGAGGGCACGGCGGAGTTTCTTCAACAAAACGGCGTGAAGTGCGAGCGCAGCTACAAGATCCACGAGTTGAAGCGCCCGAACATCGAGGACGAAATCAAGAGCCGGACCATTGATCTGATCATCAACACGCCCATCGGCCGAGCCAGTGCCGCGGACGACGCCTACATCCGCCAGGCGGCGATCAAGTACAAGATCCCGTATCTCACGACCACCGCCGCGGCCAAGGCCGCCGTCCTTGGGGTGGCGGAGGCGCGCTCGGGCCAAGCCGCGGTCAAATCGCTCCAGAGCTATCATCAGGACATTCATTGAACGGATGGCCGCGAGGAGCTTGGGGTCGCCGGTTGATCCGGACGCGATCCCGAAACGCGTGACCTTGGAGCCTGTTTTTGAGGTCCTTTCTCCGGGAGGAGTCGCGTAACGGAACTCTGATACTCGATGAAGTCGGCCGCCTTGAGTCGGAAATAAGTGAGTCTCGGCGCGGCGCCTTCTGCTTTCAAGGCAGGCTAACGGGGCTGAGCGAGGAAGGCCCGTTGCAGCGACGCCGCGAGCTTCTCCGAGCGTTGTCGCGCCCCGGCTTCGCCCAGGTGATAGCCGGTATCATAGAACAATTCGGGGGCGTAAGTCTGATCGAGCGGCGAGTCAAGGATCGTCAGGTGAGGAATCTGTTTCAGCGCCGACTCGATTTGCGATACCGCCGCGGCATTCTCCGCCAACGGTCCGGGAGAGTGGGGCGGGAAGGAAAAAGCAAAACGAACACCACGGGCGTGACATTGTCGGGCGAACTCGTTCAGCCGCGCCAGCACCCCGGCACTCGGGTAACTCCGGCGATCGGGCAAGAGCTTTCCGCGATTGGCCTGGTC
Organism: uncultured Verrucomicrobiota bacterium; assembly: GCA_964355375.1. Taxonomy (GTDB): domain Bacteria; phylum Verrucomicrobiota; class Verrucomicrobiia; order Limisphaerales; family SIBE01; genus CAYHFE01. The sequence continues at coordinate 35,040 of CAYHFE010000005.1, read as the reverse complement.
GGCGGTGATCCGTGGCGGATGGCCATAATGGACCGTCAGGTCGCCCCAAGGATTGAATCCGCGGCGCGCGGACGCCGTCACACCGTCGGTCGTGCCTGGGCGAGTCGTGAGCGAGTGGAAGGAGCTGCGGACGATCGCGCCGAGAATGTTCAGTCCGCGGTCCAACAGCACCGTGCGGACGTGCTTCATTTCGAGAGCAAAGACGTGGGCCGGCCGATACTGCAGGATCTGTTGGAGAATGGCCGAGTCAAACCCGCCGCCGAAGCGGTCATACTCCAGGCTCAACACCACCCAATCACCCGCGCGCAAACCACCCTCGAGTTCACGCAACATGAAATCAAGGCCCACACCCGCCGCGAGGCCCATGTTCACCACCGGGATTTTCAGCGCTTTCTCCAGACGATCGGATTGGAGGCCGAATGGAACATTGGAACCTCCGGTGACAATGATCTTCGGAGACGGAATCTGGGCCAGCCGCCGATGTTTCTCCGCGGTTTCAGCCAGGTAATTGGTTTCGTCGGCAACGTCGTGGTGCCGGACGAGAGCGGTGAAGAGGAGGAGTTGGAGCGAGCCAAAAGCCGCGACTTGGAGGCAAAAGCGTTTCATCGGAAATCAGAACTGAAAGTAGATGAAGTCCGCCGAGCGGCGCGTTCCGCAATAAAGAATTCCCCAGAATAACGCCGTATAGAGGAACCATCGCAGCGCTTGGGGAAACCGCTCGAAACGAACTGGATTCCAGTGGCGGCGGCCGAACCATTCCACAAGGATGAGGCTGGCCAACCCCGCCAGAATCGCGCCATGCTGCCATCCCAACTGTCCTAAGCGGACGTAGAAGGCGGCCCTGACGATTTGACTGCCGATGCGGCGGTAAATGTCGAGCGCGTCGGTCAGCGAATCCACACGGAATAAAACCCAGCCGGCGCACACGAGGAAGAATGTCCGGATCATCCCTCCAAAGGCCCGGAGGCTCGGGATCAGCGAATCACCGCCGGGAACCCAGGTCGAGGAGAGCGCCCGAGCTCCTGTTTTCAGCCAGCGCTCCAAGACCAGACCCAATCCGTGCCACGCCCCCCAAGCCACGAAATGCCACGCCGCGCCATGCCAAAGGCCGCTCAAGAGGAAGGTCGCCATGATCGTGCCGATGACTCGACCCAGCGCGCCCCGGCTTCCCCCGAGGGGGATAAAGACATAATCGCGAAACCAGGTGGAGAGCGAGATGTGCCAGCGTCGCCAGAATTCCGTCAGGCTTTGCGAGAAATAGGGATAGGCGAAGTTCCTCATCAAGCGAATGCCAAACAAGTTGGCGATGCCGGTCGCGATGTCCGAATAGGCCGAGAAGTCGCAATAAATTTGAAACGCGAAGCAGACGGTCGCCCACGCCAGCTCCGCTCCGCTCGCGGTCCGCACTTGAACAAAAACGTCTTCAACGATGCCGCCCAGGTTGTCCGCGAGGACCATCTTCTTGATCAACCCCCAGAGAATCAGGCGGCTGCCTGCGATCGCCGTTTCCGCCGAAAACGATCGGGCAGTGGCGAACTGCGGGAGCAGGTGGGTGGCTCGTTCGATGGGGCCCGCGACCAACTGGGGAAAGAACGAGACAAAGGTCAGGTAGTCGAGCAGATCCTGGCGCGGCTGGATCTGGCCGCGATAAATGTCGAGCGTGTAACTCAACGTCTGAAAGGTGTAGAAGCTGATGCCGACCGGCAGGACGATATTGAGAGTCGAGGTGTTGACGTTGACCCCCAAGGCTGACAGGGCGAGGGCAAAGCTGTCGGTGAAAAAGTTAAAATATTTGAAAAACCCGAGCAGCCCGAGATTGCTCAGCAGGGTTAAGCCGAGGAGGACCCGCCGGGGTGTGCGTCCTTGGGTTCGTCCCATCGCTCGTCCGATCGAATAATCGAGCAGTGATGCGAAAAGCATCAATCCGCAGAACCGATAATCCCACCACCCGTAAAACACATAACTCGAGATCAGCAAAACCGTGTTTTGCCAGCGCCGACCGCGTCCCGCGTAATGAAGGGCAAAGACGGTGGGCAGAAAGAGGAAGAAGACGAGCGAGGCGAAGGACATGACCGGGAAGCCTAAGCGGTGTCAATTCAGTTGGGTTCAGGGTGGAACGGGCAACTTGCCCGTTCCTGCGGGCTACCAGCCCGCAGGCTCTGAAGGCAAAAGTCTCACCGAACGGTGAGTCCAATTACCGGGCCAGACTCGGCGGCAAGTTGCCGCCGAGAACGGCCAAGTTGGCCGTTCCACCCATTTCAACAGAAGTGTCATGGTTAAGCGGGTTTCATTGATTCGGGCCGTTCCGTGGGGGCGAGCATCGCTCCTTGCCTCGGAAAGCGCAACGAAAAGGGCGCACGACGACCAGTGTTAAGGCTCGCGGAACGGAAGCGGCTCCGGTAGATTCCGGCCCATGATCACCGTGGTCCGAATTTGTTCCAGCTTGGCCTTGCTCTTCACCGTCGTCTCCGCCCGCTCCGCCCAGACCCAGAAGAGCTACACCCTCGGCCTGGTGGCCAAGTCGCAGGGGAACCCGTTTTTTGAGGCGGCCCACGCCGGGGCCAACGACGCGGCCCGGGAGCTCGGCGCGCAGTTGGGCATCAAAATCAAGATCGATTGGCGCACTCCCAATGAGGAAGACGCGCAAAAGCAGGCCGAGTTTATCGAACAACTTCTCCTCGGCGGGACGGATGGGATCATCGTGAGCTGCTCGGACGCCAACAAGCTGACCGACGCCATTGACAAAGCGGTGAAGCAGGGCGTCCCCGTGGTCACGTTCTCGGGAGACGCGGCCAAGAGCCGGCGTTTTGTCGCCTTGGGCATTGATGACTACCAATGCGGTGCGCAGACTTTGGAGGCGTTGGCCAAGCTGATGAACGGCAAAGGCGTGGTGGCCGCGATTGATGGCAATCCGAACGCGTCCAACTTGCAGCAGCGGGCGGCGGGATTTCGGGCGGCGGCGAAGAAGTATCCGGAAATCATCTTGCGCGATATTTATTACCACAAAGAAACGCCCCAGGACGCGGTTGCCAGAATCGAGCAAGTCATGCAGGCCAATCCCGACATCAGCGGTTGGGGATTGCTGGGCGGCTGGCCGCTCTTTACCGACAACGCGTTGAAATGGACTCCGGGCACGATCAAATGTGTCTCCGTGGACGCCTTACCCCAACAGTTGCCCTACGTCCGCAGCGGGCATGTGCAGATGTTGTTGTCTCAAGATGTGTACGGCTACGGCTACCGTTCGGTGCAGCACCTCATCAATAAATTGCACTTGAAGAAGAGCCCGTCTGATCTCATGGACACGACGCCGTTGACGGCGGTGACGAAACAAAATGTGGAGGCCTTCGCGAAGAACTGGGAGAAGTGGCTCCCCAAGTGATAGCTCCGCTCAGCGGGCGGCGGGACACGAAAGGAGAAATCTACTTGGGCGTCTCTTCGGAAACCTCTGCTTTGTCTGTTTCGGACTTGGTTTTGGGCTGCTCGACCGAGCATTGACCGGATAGTCAGGTCCGAAAGCCCAATTTGGGCAGGATCCACTTTTGCAGGGCATACCACACCACGACGACGGCCGCGAGATAGACAAATTCCATACGATCCAACAGTTCAGAGCGAGAGGGTCCCGTCAATCCGATGCGCTGTCAACTCCCGCGAGCTCTCGGTTGATCTCTCAACTGGCGAGGAAGACGTCAGCCGTCGAACGACACGAGAGGGTTCGAAAGGTCAGCCATCGGGCGCAGCGCGACTTACCGCCGTCATGTTCCAGCTCTTGCCACGGAAGATCACGACCTTCACCGGTTCGTCCAAGCCATACTGGGCTACCACGTCGGACAGAGACATCAGAACCCAAGGCTGCAACACGTGCCCTCCGTTCTTTGTGAAAACGACGTCGGCGGCGATATAAACACACCAATGCACCAGGTCGCCCCGTGAGTTTTTCAGTGCCACCAAATCACCGTAGGTTGGTTCGCCTTGATAAAGATCATATTCACGTCGCAGGAATTCCTTGGCGTAATTGACATCGGCGAATCGATCATCGGGCGGGTCATTGAAGAAATTCAATGCGGTCCAAAGGCAGTTCTGGAGGGAACATTCACGACGGTCGGAGCTATCCGGAAAACTGAGAAGCCGTTCTCGAGCAAAGGCTGGAAGGAGATGCGTCACATCGAGCGTGCCGCCATCAGGGGTTTTGGCCAGAGACTCCAAGAGCGGCCGAATTCGTCGGGTGGTTTCCTTCTTGCCCCAGTATTGCACGAGAGCGTTCACGTCCGATAAAGGCGTCACTCGCAGTTGCAGGAAGACGGTTCGGGTTCGAGTCAGGCACTTCAAAACGCGGCGGTACTCTTCGACGGGCGTGTTCTCGAGGATGGCCATATCGGAGAAGCAAAGAGTCGGACCTCGTTGGTAAAGGCAACGCTTCACCAGGTTTTGGGTTTCCGCTTGGAGGCCGCTATCCGCAAGCCATGGCTCGGCGGTCCCTTGAGGGTATCTAAAGGGGAGATTCTGATAGACGTTTTCCCGGAATTGCCCCAGGAAGGAATGAATCTGCTGACGGGCGTGAGCGTTTAGGCCAAGGAGCAATTCCCGGGCGGGTGCGAAATAGAACCCGCTCGAATTGGTTTTCCATCGGGATTCGTCACTCAGCACGGCCCGCTCTTCAGCCGTCAGGTCATACGAGGGGAGTTGATCCCGGAAACGGAGGAAAGCGCTCGGAGGCAGAAACCAATCGAGCTTCGCCGCGACAAACCGGCGGTCCGAAAGATACTCGGTGGGCGCTTCCAACATGAGGACTTCCGACTCGAGATCCCCCCACGGGTGGGGACCCGACTTGGATGCAACCATGGGGGTGGAGGGTGGCTTAATCGCCCAGCCCGCAGTGGTCGTGGAGATCAGCCTCCTCAATGGGGGTGAAAACGCCAATAGAATTGCCGTCATCGCGAACAGGGTTAGCAGGAGCCAATTCTTGCGGCCAGACGATCGGCGATCGGTTGCATCCAATGCTTGGGTGCGAATCGTGTGGTGGATCCGTTTCATCCTGGTTCTTCTCGGCGGGTTCTCTCGACCGAGGCTGTGCGCCCGGTGGTGTCTGCCATCATCTTCAGCCGGATGGGGCCGTTCGTTCTCGTCTTGGGCGAGAGAGAGCGGTCCCACTCGTTCCTGTGGCCTACGACAACAGTTTCGGGGACACCGTGGGGTAGATGGTCGTGAACGTACCTTCCCATGGCGAAAATGCTTGCAATGTTCGTGCCAGGATTTGGGGTGAGCGCGGCTGGTTCGCGGACGACCAAGCCACGCTCCGGTTACCCCGAAAGTAGGAGCAAGTCGTTGTGTACCAATGCCCGTTATTTTCATGCGAAGTGGTATCCCACAAAGGGATGGGGGATTCATGGGAAGGGAACACCTCCAACGATTGGACGTGAATCGGGGCCATGAACCCATCCAACGGTGGGGCGAGACTCCGTCGAGCCCTGGAATATGGACCGACAGAACAATCAGGGTTCGACGGAGTCTCACCCCACCCAAGTTCATGGAAAGCTTCGACCCGCTTCGCGCACGCATTGAGATCCTGCACTCGTTTCCACGGAGGGGCGAAACGCCGTCGAGCCCCGGAATCTTGGCGGTCAGGAAAGTCAGGGCTCGACGGAGTCTCGCCCCACCCTGGTTCATGAAAGTGGGGCGTCGCCGATCAGATTGGGGGCGGATCGCCGCCGATTCTTTGTCGAGCCCAGGCCCGGGCATCCGGTCCGTTGGTCAGATCGCCCTGCAACTGCTTTTCCCGAATTTCGGCGAGCAACACTCCCAGGGCTGGGCCTGGCTTCATCCCAAGGGCGATCAGGTCATGACCCGTGAGCAACGGCGGCTTGAGTTCAGGCTGGCGAGCCATTTCCTCGGACTGTCGCACGAGAAAATCGTAGTGATCGAGCCGTCCGTGGGATCCGAGGCAATCCAGTCGGTGCAACTCTAGCTCCAGAGAGAATGTCGGGCGCAGAAGGAGTCGGCGCAAAGTCGCTTGGCGCATTTGAGGCACGTCCTTGAATTGCATGTGTTGATTCACGCAAGCCACAATTTCCTCAATTTGCTTCCGCGGAAACCGCAGGCGTTGGAGGACTCGCTCGGCGACGTCGGCGCCCACCTTTTCGTGGCCGTAAAAATGAATTCGTCCGGTGGCTTCGTCCCGAGAGGCCGTCTGCGGCTTGGCGATGTCATGAAGCAAGACCGTCCAAGGCAACGACGGCGGCGCCTCCGCCGGCAGTTGATCCAGCATGCGGGCGATATGGTTATAGACCGAACCTTCCGGATGAAAGTCCGGCGACTGCTCGCACGCGATCGTCGCGACCAATTCGGGAAGGACATGAGGCATCAGGCCGCTGAGCCGAAGGAGGTTGAGCCCGCGGGCCGCGTGAGGCGGGCGAAAGAGCTTGAGCAGTTCATCGCGAACCCGTTCCGCGCTGACCGTGCCGATGTCCGCGCTGTGCTCCCGCAAGGCGGATAGGGTCGCATCCTCGAGGGAAAAGCCCAGTTGGGCGGCAAAGCGGACCGCCCGAAGCAATCGGAGATGGTCTTCGGCAAATCGTTCGGCCGGGGCACCGATGGTTCGGAGCACTTTCGCCTTCAGATCGATCTCGCCACCGACCCAATCGTGCAGGCGATCGGCGACCGGATCATAAAACAGTCCGTTGACGGTGAAATCGCGCCGTTGGGCATCGGCCAGGGCACTGCCAAAAGTGACCTGAGAGGGATGGCGTCCGTCGTGGTAGTCGGCGTCTGCTCGGAACGTCGCGACTTGAAAAGGCCGACCTTCTTCCATGACCAACAGCACCCCAAACTGTCTTCCGACCGGGATGGTTCGGACAAAGAGCGCTTCAATCTCCGAAGGCGTGGCCGAGGTGGCGATGTCGTAGTCGTCGGGGACGCGTCCGAGTAGAGCGTCGCGAACACATCCTCCGACCCAAAAGGCGACAAAGCCCGCGCCTTGGAGGCGTTGGACGATTCTGGTGGCGAGTTCGGGCAGAGGTGTCATCGGTGGAACAACCAAGTTATCGACCCATCGGCTTCCCGGAAGAACTTTCCGCTCGAATCCTGAGCTGGTCGGGCCGCCGATTTGGGGGATTCAAGGCGCGGCGCCGGACTCGGCGATCTCCCGCAATCGATCTCGTTCACGGCGGCTGACATAAACCATGCCTCCCAAGATACTCCAGGAGAGAAAGCCGGCATAGGCGAGGAGCGACAGCGAAAGAGCCGCGGTGGCGTCCACGTTGATTTCTTTCACACCGAGCATGAGGACATAGAGATTCTCCCGGACGCCGATGCCGCTGGGGGAAATGGGCAGGGCCGATAGGCAGACGATGACGGGGACGATGACGAACAGCGCCATGGGCGGGATGCTCAGCTTCATGCCCCACGCCAGGGTCATGATGTGCAGAACGCAAAACACATTCACGGCCATGGAAATGAGGAGCATCTTGACCAAGAAGAGCGGGTGTTTGCCAAATTGCCGCGAGGCATCAAGAGCCCGTTCCAAAACGTCGCCCTTGGGCAGTCGGCGCATCCAGGCCCGGGCTTGGGGCCATGGCCGCGAGACTCCGCCCCAGAAGGAGAGCAGCACGAATATCCCGCAGCCGGACATCAAAGCGAAGACCATCCACGAGATGGCGGCGAGAGGGCGATGTCGGGAGAGCATCTGCCAGTTGGGCAGCATCATCAGGCAGGCGAACAACAGCATCGCGAACAGCCCGATGATGCGATCGACGACGACGGTGACGACGGCTTCGGGCTTCTTGTGGTGAGTTTCCCGGGCGGCGTAATACGCTTTGAGCAGGTCGCCCCCGGTCGAGCCGAGGAGAAACGAGTTGAAGAAATGCGCGACCAGGGAGATCTCCAGGGCCCGGGCCATCGACAGGTCAAGCCCCTGGATTCGCAGGACCATCCGCCAGCGGACGACGCCGAGGAGCAGAGTCATTCCCATCGCAACCAGGGAATAGGCGAAGGCCGTAGGATCAACCAGCTTCAGGGTATTCCAGAGTTCCGAGGGTCCGCGGGTCCAGCCGAATTGCCACTGTTCCCACCGCGCGAGAGTTTCCCAAGAGGGACTGGGCGAAACCCAGGAGCGGCGGCCCTCCAGCATGAAGATCGCGTGAAAGATCCAGCCCAGAAGCAGCATTCCGATGGCGACCCGCAATCCTATGCGCCAGATGCTCCGGCTGTCTTTCACACGTCGCCCCAAATCGACTTCACGTGCGACACTCCGGCCTGGAGATGCTCGACTGGAACCCTCGGGCTCAATTCGAAGACCTTGAGATGATCGGGGCGGACGAATGGTTTGAGAGCGGCGAAGTCGATCATGCCACTGCCGGGAGGGCAATGGTCCTGGCCGGGAAACTGGACATCATGAATGTGGAATCCCGCCAGTTGCTCGGCCATCGATTCCAAGTGCATGGCGTGGCGGAGGAATCCGAGATTCTCCTTGATTTGGGCGTGACCGGTGTCGTGCCAGTATCGGACGCAGGGAGAGTTGAACTCGGCGAAGAGGAAGCCGAAGTCGCTGTCGAGCGGAATTTCTTCGAGCGCTTCCCGGTTCTCGATCCCCAGTTTGATGCCCCGGGGTTCCGCGTGCTCGAGCAGACGGCCCAACATTTCGTTGGCCAGGGTCACGCATTTCTCCTTCTTCTGTTCGCGCTTCCTTTCGACCTCCTGGCAGAGTTTCTGGTACTTGGAGGATTCCTTCTGACCGTCCGCCAGCATCTCCACCAGTTTGTCGGTGTAATCCTTCATCTCGATGCAGCCCATGTGGAGGACGACCAAATGCGCCTTCAGGCGGGCGGCGGTTTCGATGGTCTTGATGGAGTGGCGGTAGGCGTTTTCCCGTTCCCGAGTATCCGAGGAGGTGAATTTGAACAGATTGGGCGCGGCGTGGTTCACACCGATGGGCAAAGGGCAGAAGTTGTGGAGGGTGGAAATCTTGATTTCTCCGGCATCCACCGCTTCCATCACGCCGGGCAGAAGGCTGATGCGAATCCCGTGGCTCAGTTCCGCATACTCGAAGCCGAGGTCACGGATCTCCCGAAGCATGGCCCTTCCGTCGGTATGGCGGCTGGAGTTCCAGCAGGTCGATAGAGAGTACATAATAACGAAAAAAGCCGAGTCTGCCGGTTCTCAAACTGGACAGCACTCGGCCCTGAGAAGTCGATCGCTTACAGATCCGCGTAACGGGCGCTCAGCATCGCCGAGAATCGAGCGACTTTCATCTTGCGCCGGCGCTTCTCGCTCGGTTTTTCGAAGTGACGATGGCCTCGCACCTCTTTCAAGGTGCCTTCCCGATCAATCCTCTTCTTCAACCGGCGCAGCGCTCTTTCTACCGGCTCGCCCTTTCTGAGTTTAATTTCAGTCAATCTATTTCACTTCCTCTCCACGACTGAGTGTCCACTGGCGAGGAACATTCAACGACCCTCGCCGTGTGATAAAGTCAGCGGGAGAGTAGTTTTGGCCTTTGGTGGTGTCAACCCGCATTTTCCCGCATTTCGGCCTTGTTTTTCGCCATCGCCAGCTTCGCCGGGGGCGGCCTTTATTCGGAGCCGAAGGACGTTCCGGAGCGGAGGTGTTTTTGCCTGGGCCAGGACATGATACACGCGGTCCAGCGGGTGAATTCGGGCGTCGAAATCGCGCCGCCAGGCGAGCGGGGTGGGCTCAAACAGGCTTTTGGCTTTTGCCTCGAGGGGCGGTGTGTCAGATTCTCCGGTGATGGAACCGACCGATGCGGAATTGATTGAAGCTGTGCTTCAAGGTGATCCTGCAAGTTTTGAGCCCCTCATCCGGAAGTATCAGCCCCGCATCTTTGCCGCGGCCCGTCGCTACGCGCGGCGCGAGAGCGAGATCGAGGACGTCGTTCAGGAGGTGTTCATCAAGGCGTTCCAGAAGCTGTCCAGCTATCGGGCGGAAGCGCCTTTCGAACACTGGCTGATGCGCTTGGCGGTCCGGACTTGTTACGACTTCCTTCGCACCCATCAGCGGAATCGGGAAACTCCGTTCGCCGACATCGGTCTTCAAGAGACGGATTGGCTGGATCAGTTTATTGCCAGCCCGACGGCGGACACCGACAAGGCGGCGGCGGCCCGCGAGCTCATCGAAAAGATTCTGACTCAACTCTCGCCCTCCGCCCGTTTGGTCATTAACTTGCTCGAAATTGAAGAGAGATCTGTGAAAGAGATCGCGCAATTGACCGGGTGGTCGGTTCCCCTGGTCAAAGTGCGGGCCTTTCGGGCGCGGGCCGAAATGCGAAAAATCTTGCGGCGAATGGCGCAGGAAAAGTATCTCTAACCGATCTGTAACCGCCGAGATGTGAGGCGCGTCTGTTTTAACCGAGGCTTTATGAATGTTGTCGAATTACAGAAGAAAATCTTGGCGGCTGCCCGGCTCCTTCCGACGAGCACTCAGGTGCCTTTTGCCTTCGAGAAGAGGATCATGGCACGAATCGTCTCGGAAGCTGCGGTGGACGTGTGGACACTGTGGAGTCGGCTCCTTTGGAAAGCCGCCGCTCCGTGCGTGGCGATCACGTTGGTCATGGGCGTTTGGGCGGCGATTTCTTCGGATTTGAACCTGGCTACGGACACTCTCGCCGCCGATCTGGAGGATACCGTGTTGGCTCCGCTGGATCATCTGCAGGACACCTGGTGAAACAGTGGAAGGCCATTCTTGCCGCCTTGGTTATTTTTGCCGCCGGAGCGGTCACGGGAAGTCTCACTTGGCGGATGTACCTTCAGCCACCCCCGCCCACTCCACGAAGTTCTCCGGCCTTCAACGGACCTCGACCGCCGCGAGACTTGATTGGTCGCATGCAAAAAGAGCTGGCGTTGACACCGACCCAGCGCGAACGGATCGAACAGTATCTTCGGGAGAGCCAGGAGCAGACTCGTCAGCTTTGGGAGTCAATCGCGCCGCAGGCCGGCGAGGTTCACCGCAAGCTGCGGGAGCGCATCCGGTCGGAGCTGACAGAAGAACAACAAAAGCGCTACGAGGAAGTTTTCAAGCCTCGTGGGTCCAATCGGCCGCCGGACACCAAAAACCGGGAGGGCTGGCGTGATCATGGGCCGCGCTCCAATGGTGCGCCTGAGTCTCCCGAGCAGCGTCCCCCGGCCAGGCCTTAGCTCGAGCGTGTCTGAAAAGCCGGAGGAGCCTCTGTCAGCAGGCCCACTTCTCGCAGTTTCCCCAGAAGAAATGAGTTTCGTCACTTCGACTCCTCCGAGGAAGACGAAATTTCAGACAGGCTCTAATTCGAGCGAGAACCGGCCGATCGCCTGAAACCGAGCTTGGGGCTGGCGAAAGCGCAGGTTCTTCGCGGAGGATCTTTCCGGGTGCCTGATCCCCGCAGGACGCCAGCACTCGTGGCGGGGCGTTCAGTTGGTGCTTTCCACGATGGCTTCCGCGCCGCTGTGACCGATGATTTTGACCCGTTCGTTCTTCGGTATCATCTCGCCCTGCGAAATCACGTCGAGGATTTGGTCCCCAAACTGAGCTTTGCCTCCAGGGTGCAACGCGGACATGGTGACGCCAATCTCGCCCAGCCTCCGGCGTTGCCTGGCTTCCTGGTGGGTCAAGGAGACTTCCCCGCTGGCCGCCGTTGAGACGAGAGCCGCGTATAGAGCGGTCTTGGGGAGCCACCGACTGACCAGCCAGGCGGCGACCGCCGAACCCGCCACCGCGACGGAGAGATTGAAGAGGATTTCCTGCACTGGGACCCGAATGCGGACCGAGGTCGGCAATCCCGGCATGGCCGGATAGATGTCCACCATCGCCATGATGATCGCCCCCAGCATCAAGGCCGCGCCGATGACGCCGAGGAGGACGGTTCCGGGGAAGACGAGCAGTTCGAGGACGAACAGCACCAGCCCCAGGGCGAATACCGCCACCCATTCCGCGCCGGAGAGGCCGGCCACGTATCCGCCAAAGAAATAAATGGCGAATGCGCTCAGGCCCACGATTCCGGGCAAGCCAAATCCCGGCGTCTTGAATTCGATGTAGATTCCAATGATTCCGATGATCAAGAGCAGCGGACTGATCGAGTTGATCCAGCTCCCCAGTTTCTCGACCCCGGTCGGCTGGATTCCGATCCGCCGAGCGCCCCGGTACCCGAGCTTGGCCACGAGCTCATCCAGGTTTTCGACCGTTCCCGCGGAGAGCAGAGGCTTGGCCGGAGATCCGTATTCGCGCTCGGCTTCGACATTGTTCAGCGTCAGGATTTGGCCTTTCTCGTTAATCACCTTGCCATCGATCTTCAGCTCTTTGTTCTTGTTGATCATGGCTTCCACGACCTCGACGTTATGGCCGTTCTTTTCGGCGACGGCGCGAATCAAGGCGCTGATTCCGGAGGTCATCTTCACCTCCATCGTGTTGGGCATTTCCTGAACCCCGGCGCCGGGTGCCAGCATGATCGGAGCGGCCGCGCCGATGACGCTTTGCGGTGCCATGTAGATTTGCTGCGTCGCGACCGCGATGAAGGAGCCGGCGGAGAAGGCCTTGCGATTGACGAAGGTCACCGTCTTGCCTTTGAACTTGCCGAGGATCTCGATGAGCTCTTCCGTCGTATCGACCCGCCCGCCGTTGGTTTCCATATCAAGGATGAGCAGGTCGGCTTGGGCTTGAATGGCCTCCTTCACTCCGCGGCGGACCAGGTAAAGCAGCGGAGGCATGATATCGTCGCGGATGGGAAGGATGAAGACCTTTCGCAACTCCGCTTGTTCCAAGCTCGCGCCGTGGGATTCAAAGCCCGCTGGGACCAGCATCATGAACAACGAGAAAATCGCGCATCCTATCTTCATACCCCATCCTATCGCACCGGACAGAGGCTCGCAAGGGTGACCCGAGTCACCCCAGCAATTCTCATTTTGACAAGTATGTAGTCCCGGCTTCAGCCGGTCGCCACGTGAAAACCGGCTGAAGCCGGGACGACATGCGTCGAGCGGATCGAGGGCTCGCATTGATCGGGGGTTCACGGTAAGGTGGCCATTATGCGCTTTCAGTTGCACCTCTACGTTCTGGCGGCGGCTCTGGTCTTCTCGAGCCCGGCTCCCGCCCTGGAAATCATCGGTCTGTCCGTCACACCACACAGTCAATCCCCCAACCTGCGATATCGGCGAGCGTCTGATCCGGAGCTCGGCGCCCGGGTCGAGTTGTTCCTGAGGAATGACGGATCGGAATCTCTGGGCGTCACCCCGGATCTCGTTTCCCGGTTTGATGGCAAGATACCCTCCGAATGGCTCGCGCTCGGCGATTGGGCGTGGCACGACACCCCGTCGGCACGGACCAATTCCCGTTTCGCTCTGCCTCCCGGAGCGCTCACCGTCTGGGCTTTCAATAGTCGGCGCGCGACTTGGGGTGCGAACACGCGGCATGAAGTCGAGATTCGCGCCCAGAACTGGTCTGGCCGAATACCGTTCGTCCTCGAGGCCCCCGAGGCTTGGATCTCGGCGGTCACCTTTCTGGGCACGAATGACTCGGTTCGGCCGTCTCGCGTGGTCATTCATCTGGCCAACACGACTCGCCAGCCCCTGCTGATGCGCGCGTGCCGTTTGTGGCTGCCGTCGAGCCCGTCTGAGTTCCTGATCTTGCGCCCCCACGCTTGGCTGACGAATTTTCTGTCGTTTCCGGCCCGGGGGGGAATCCCCGCGGGCGAAAAGGGCGGATGGGTGGCCGAGACTGGTCCGCTCCCGTTGAGCTATGGCGCGATCGAAGTTCAGACCGCGGACCCGAACGGCCAAGTCGCGTCGCTTTGGGCTCATGTTCGGATCAAGCGCGAGCGGTTTGACATCAGTGGCGGCTGGGTTTCCGAGGGGAGCGGCCGGACCAACCCGCTCACGACGGAGCCGTTTCTGAAGACATTGAAACGAATGCATATCGACACCGCTCACATTGGTGACGTGCCCGGCTACACCGACAATGATGAACTCTACACCCGCTATCCGCTCCGCCTCTTCAACCGCTTGCAGCCGATCGAGCGATACGACACCGATGCCCTTCTGCCGCGGATTCATGCCGTCGAGTTTCTGGGTGAGCCGCAGTATGGCGGCGGCCGGCCGGTGCCGCCGCAGGAAGTCTGGCGTGCGTTTCTCCCTTACCATTCGTCGCGGCTGGCCACGTCTCTCACCCATAGCGAGGAACGGGTCTGGCGGGATTACGCCGGTCTCTCGGATTATCCGCATTACGACGCCTATCGGGTGAGCGCACCGGCGGCGGACGCCTGGGGTTCGTATGATCGCTGGGGCGGCGAGCGCCTCCGCTGGGGCGCGCCGCTGGAAACGATCGGCGATTTGACCCGCAGCCTGCGGGATCTGAATCGGCCGCGCCCAATCGCCTATTGGTCGCAGGGTGCGCATCATGATTGGAACAGCCGGACGCGGCGCGGTTCGCCGACGCCGGATGAGCTGCGTGCCCAAGCCTATCACGCCTTGAGCAGCCGCATCACCTCCCTCTATTGGTTTAACCTGAGTCTGAAATCATTGCTGAAATTCCGCGATTTGATCGAACCGATCACGCGGGTGGATCGGGAGATTCGTTTGATGGCGGATTTGCTGCTTGAAGGTGACGCCTTCGAGTATCGCCGCGCAACGCGGGACGGGAAGCCGGATTGGGATTTGGCTTCGGTGACTGGTCCCAACGGCGGAGTGTTGTTCGCGCATGATCTCGCCTACCTTCCCGACCCGGCGGAAAAGGTCTTCAAGTTTGCGCCTCGGGCCGGCGTCTTTGAATTTCGCTTGCCTGCCTATCTGGCTCAACCCGCGGAGGTGTTTCGCATCGATGGCGCGGGGATCCATGAAGTCGATTTCGCGCGGCGTGATGGCCGCCTCGAGATTCGCGACCGCGTGGATGTGGCGGGCCTTTACGTGGTCGGGGCCCAGAGCGGCGTGCGAGCGCGGCTGCAAAAGGAATACGACGATCTCTTGGCATCGGAACGGGCGCTGCGCTTTGATCCGGCGGCCGGCGATGCGGACTTTGAAACCCTGCGTCAACTCGCTCCGGCCTCCGGACCGGCGCGTTGATTCGTGCCAGGAGGGCTGGCTGACGTCCCGGCCAAGATAGCCGCCAGCGCTAAGCCGTGACTATTCCGTTGAGCTGGGGAGCGCGCGCGCCCTCGCGTGCGGTGGCCGGCGCCCTCGCCGGCCACATTTGCCGGTCCGAACAGGTCGCCGTTTAGTAACGGAACGGGGCCTTCGTTCCGACCGGCGTGGGCGCCGGTCGGCCCACGCGAGGGCGCGTCTGCTCCCCAATTCCCACGGCCATGGATTCGACTACCTAATCGCAGCCTTCATGATGGCTTCTTCGGTGGCTTGGGCGCGGGGCAAATCCGCCGTGAGCCGCCCCTCATGCATCACCAGCACCCGGTCGGCGACATGGAGGATTTCCGGCAGTTCCGAGGAGATGAGCAGGATGGAGACGCCTTCGTCGGCCAAGCCGGAAATGATCCGATGGACCTCAGCTTTGGCACCCACGTCGATGCCACGGGTTGGTTCGTCGAGGATTAAGACCCGCGGTTGAATCGCCAGCCACTTGGCCAGCACGACCTTCTGCTGGTTGCCGCCGGAGAGGTTTCGGGTGACCTGTTCGCGGCTGGAGACCTTGATCTGGAGTCGGCCGATGTAGCGATCGGTGATCTCGTTTTCCTTGGCCGCGCTCATCAGGCCAAGCCGATTCACCATGCGCGGATGCACCGTCATCGTCGTGTTTTCACGGACGGACATGGGCAGGACGAGCCCCAGTTGCTTGCGATCTTCCGACGCGTATCCCATGCGGCGCGCCACCGCATCGGCGGGATGACGGATCATCACCTCTTGGCCATCGAGCAAAATAGTCCCGGACGTTTTTCGTTCCGCGCCCATGAGAAGGCGGGCGAGTTCGGTGCGACCCGCGCCAATCAGGCCGGCCAGGCCGACGATTTCGCCGCGGCGCAGTTGGAAGGAGACGTTCTGAATCATGGGTGGACCGGAGAGATCGCGCACTTCCAGCACGACCTTTCCGCCGGGACGCTGTTGGCGCTCCGCATAGAGGTGGCTCAATTCCCGGCCCACCATCATGCTGACTAACGTGTCTTCGGTGGCCGATCGAGTCTCCACCTCTCCGGAGTTTCCCCCGTCTTTCAAGCAGACGACGCGATCCGAGATTTCGAGGACCTCATGGAGTTTGTGGGAAATGAAAACGATGGAAATCCCCCGATCTTTCAGCTCGCGCATGATGCGGAAAAGATTCTGAATCTCGGTTCCGGCCAAGGCCGAGGTCGGCTCATCCATGATGAGGATGCGCGTGCGGTGAGACAACGCTTTGGCGACTTCAATCATTTGCTGCTGCGCCACGCCCAGATCCTTGACCAGCGCATCGGGATCAATGACGGTGCGCAAACTGGCGAAGGCGGCGCGAGCCTGCGCGCGCATCTGCCGGTAGGAGAGCAAACCCCAGCGCCCGCGCACCTCGTGCCCGAGATAGAGATTCTCCATCGCCGAAAGATTCGGGCAGAGGTTGAACTCCTGGAAGACGATGCTGATCCCCAGCTCAAACGCCTCGCGGGTGCCGCGGAAGCGAACGTCGCGCCCGTCCACCAGGATCGCCCCTTGGTCGGGGCGATGCACGCCGGTCAGGATTTTCATCAGCGTGGATTTGCCGGCTCCATTCTCGCCTAAGAGGCAAACGATTTCGCCCTGCGCGACGCGAAAGTGGACAGCGCGGAGCGCCTGCACTCCGGGGAAGCTCTTGGAGATGTCGCGCATCTCGAGCAAGGGAGCGCTCATGACTTTCTTCGGCTCCGCACGACGTCCAAAACGGCGGCCAGGACAATGATCGAGCCGATGATCAGCTCTTGCCAGTAGGACGACACCTGCATCAAGACGAGGCCATTGCGAATGACCCCCATGACCATGGCGCCGATCAAGACGCCGAGGACGGTGCCTTGGCCGCCCATCAACGAGGTGCCACCGATGACTGCCGCGGCGATGGCGTCCAGTTCCATGCCCAGGCCGGCGTTGGCTTGGGCGGAGCGAAAGCGCGCGATGAAGAGGATGCCCGTCACCGAACTGAGCACGCTCGAGATCACGTAGGTGAGGAACTTGACGCGCCGGGTGTTGATGCCGGAGAGGGCGGTGGCTTCCTCGTTGCCCCCGACCGCGTAAACCCGCCGTCCAAACACGGTATAGGTGAGAATGATGTGCGAGGCGGCCGCGATCAGCAGGAGGACCACCACCGGAGCAGGAATGCCCGCGAGGTCCATCAAACCGGCGTTGATGAACCCTTCCGGAATGGCGCGCACGGAATCGCCATGGGTCAGGACCAAGACCACGCCCCGGGCCATGCTGAGCGACCCGAGCGTGACGATGAACGGCGTGACCCCGACCCAGGCCACGATGGCGCCGTTGGCCGCGCCGACGGCCGCGCCGGTCAGCAAACCAACCAAGATCGCGAGGGCGGGGTGAAAGCCGGCAGCCATCGCGGAACCGCACGTGACTCCGCTGAGCCCGACCATCGATCCGACCGACAAATCGATCCCGCTGGTCAGGATGACGAAGAAGACGCCGAGGGCGACAATGGCCGTGAAGGCCACCTGGCGTCCGACCAGGTAAAGATTCGTCCGGGTGGCAAACTGAGGCTGGAAAATGGTGATGAACACCATCAATCCGAGCAGAGCGAGAAAGATGCCCGATTCCCGGCGGCGCAGCAGATTCTGGAGGACGCCACGACCGGCCGGTGGCTTGGCCTTGGGGGTGGCCTCGGAAGGGTTCACGGACTTGTTCGGGGCCGGCTTACTGAAACTCTTTCTTCATGTCCCGCATGTAGCTATCCACGTTTTCCTTGGTGACGATCAGGACGCCGGTGTCGATCTGTTTGGGCAACGGCTTTCCCGCGGTGGCGTCGAGCAGTTTCTCAATCGAGAGCCAGCCCATCTTGAAGGTTCGCTGGGCCACACAGAATTTCACCAGTCCGCTGCGGATGCCGGCGAGCGTGTCGGGCAGATCATCGAAGCCGGCCAGAATGATGTTGGATTTGTTGCGCTCTTTGAGCACCGCGACCGCTCCGGGAACGCCTTCGGCGGAGACGCTGAAGATGGCTTTGAGTTTCGGGTGGGCCTCGAGAAGCGCTTCGGTTTTATTGACGGTCAGGTCCATTTTCCCTTGTTCATCTTCCCGGGCGACAATTTTGATGTTGGGCGCCTTCTCTTTCAGGGCTTTTTCGAATCCGCGAAAACGGTCATTCAAATTCGGAGCGCCGAGCCCCCCCTGGAGAACGGCCACCTCGCCCTCGCCATTCATCTGTTGAATCAGCGCTTCCCCGGCCGTGTAGCCCGCTGTTTCGTTCATCGTGCCGATATAGGTCAATGCTGCGGATGATGGGGCGGGCGCATCAAAGGTGATCACCTTGATGCCGGCCGCGGTCGCTTCCTTGATGACCGGCACGAGTCCCTGGTCATCGAGGGCGGAGAGGGCGATGCCCGCGACTCGCCGCGCGATCAAGTTCTCGATGATCTCGACCTGTTGGGGCACTTCAAAGGCCTTGGCGGCGCGGTACTCGGTCTTGACGCCGTACTTGGCGGCGGCGTTGGTGAAGCCTTCGTAGCACGGCTCGTAGTAGGGATGGACGCCTTTGGGCACCATGACGAAGACCTTCTCGGATTTGTCGCCCTGGGAACATCCCACCGCCATGGCCAAGACGCTCAAACCCGCCAGCGTCGTCAGTATGCTTCTACGTTTCATAGCGATTCTATTTTATGCTCGGGACGGTTCCTTCCTACTGGGTGGAGAATCGGTAAATGATCGTGTTCCGGTAGGTCTGCCCGGGCTTCAGAACGACCGACGGAAACTTGGGCTGATTGGGTGAATCCGGATAATGCTGCGGTTCCATGCAGAAGCCGTTGCGGAATTGGTAGGCCCAGCCGCCTTTCCCAGTGAGTGTGCCATTGAGGAAATTGCCCGTATAGAATTGCAGTCCGGGTTCCGTGGAGAGGACTTCCAAGACCCGGCCGGTCGCCGGCTCCGTCACCCGCGCCAGGGACGTCAAATCCCCCGGTCTCTTGGTGAAGACCCAGTTGTGGTCGTAGCCGCCTCCGAACTTGAGTTGCTCATCGCTTTCCGCCTGATTGATGCGAGCGCCCATTCGGGTGGGCTTGCGGAAATCAAAGGGCGTGCCTTGAACGGACCGTAATTCGCCGGTCGGGATCAAGGTGCTGTCCACCGGTGTGAAATGGTCGGCCGGCATCTCGACGATGTGGCTCAGAACGTCGCCCCGGCCCGCGAGATTGAAGTAGGAATGCTGGGTCAGGTTCAGAACCGTGTCCTTGTCGGTCGTAGCGGTGTAATCCAGGCGCAAGGCGTTTTCTTTGGTGAGCGTGTAAACTGCGCTGACCGAGAGGTTGCCCGGATAGCCTTCCTCGCCATCTTTGCTGACATAGCTCAGTTCCAAGCTTGGGGTACCCGCGTTGAGTCGGGGAGTGGCCGTCCACACCTGCTTGTCGAAGCCCTTCACGCCGCCATGAAGCGCGTTCGGATAGTTATTGGTGGCCAGGGAATAGGTCGTGCCGCTGAGCGTGAACTTGCCTTTGGCGATCCGGTTGCCATAGCGCCCCACGAGGCAGCCGAAATAGGGACTTTCCTTTTCGTAATCGGCCAGGGTGTCGTATCCGAGAACGACGTCGCCCAACCGGCCGCTCTTCTCGGGGACCTTCAGCGACACGACAATGCCGCCGTAGGTCATGATGCGCGCTTCCGTTCCGGCGGCGTTGCGGAGGGTGTAAATCTCGACGGGCTTGCCATCTTTGGTGGTCCCGAAAGGCGCGTGGCTGATTGCGCCGCGGCCGGACGGGGTGCTGGTGGCGCAGCCGACGAGGCTGATCACGCCGACGACCGCTCCGAATGAGACGATCCAGTCAGTCATTTTTGGCATAGTGGTTTCTCCTATTCTGCAATGGTCTTAGCCGCAATCATTCAGTTGAAATGGGGAGCGCACGCGCCCTCGCGTGCCGTGGTCGGAGCCCTCGCCGACCACACTGACGCACCAGAACGGGTCACCATGGAGCGATCTCAGTTCAGAGGCTTGATCTTAATATTACGGAATTGGACGGGATCGCTATGACCGGCGAATCCAAAGTGACCGGACGTCCGATCTTTGCCCGGATGAGCGCTGTTGGCCATGTACTGAGTGATCTTGCTCAAATCCGTGTCGAGGATGACCGTGCCATTGAGTTCCACCTTGATGGTCGATCCTTTGATCGTGACTTCCTCGAAGTTCCATTCCCCGACGGGCCGCAAATAGCCGCGCTGGGCCGCCGCCATCCCGTAAGCCGAACCGTGGGCCTGACGTGGATCCAACTTCGCATATTGAGCCGCGCCATCGTCTAAGACTTGCAGTTCGCACATGCCGGCATAGGCGGTGTCGCCGGAGCCCGAATAACGAATCGCCAAACCGTTGTTGCCACCGGGCGGGAGCTTAAACTCCAAACGGGCCATGAAATCGGAGTATTCTTCCTTGGTATAAATCGTTCCGCCCTTGCGCGGTTTGCAGGTCAGGGCGCCCTCTTTGACTTCATACTGGTCCAGAGGCCCGGCCCAACCGTCGAGATTCTGGCCGTTGAAAACCGCTTTGAACCCGGTCGCCGATTTCTGGCTGAGCAGGGCGTTGGCCTCTTCGGCCGGGATTTCGCGGAGGAAAACATTGCGCCAGCGGATCTCCCCACCATGCGTTTGGAGTTCGATCGGGCCGCGCGCCGGGATGGAACGTTTGCGATCGTAATAGTTTTCCAGAAGAGCGTGGTCCACCACGAGCTTGCCATTCAGCCAGACCGTGGTGCGAGCGCCCACCTGGATGATGCGGAAACTGTTCCATTCACCGAACGGTTTGTCGGCCGCGACCAGCGGGTCTTTGCCGGGCGCGCCTGGGCTGTTGTTCCAAAGCCCGCCGCTGCCTTTATCCGCGCCATTGCGAAACTCCCGTTCGTTCGTGCGATCCCAAATCTGGACCTGCGGCACGCCCCGCAGATAGATTCCGGAATCGGCCTTGGGCACGGTCTTGTACTCGATGAGAAATTCGATATCCCCGTAATCCTTCTCGGTCGTGGCGTAAGCGCCCTGGCCGTCATTGACCAGTTCGTTGTTCTCGGCTCGCCAATGTTCCTTCATCGTCTTGGTCCACCCGCCGATCTTGTTCGCGCGGTCGGCTTCCGTCATTTCGAGCAGCTTGCGGTGGTCGAAGGTGTCTCCTCCGCGCCAGCCCGACAGATCTTTGCCGTTGAAAAGAGCGGTGAAGCCTTTGGGCGGCTGGACGTCCTGGGCGGGGACGGTCGAAACAAGGCTGGTCGCGGCCAGAACCCAGGCCAGACGGCGCGGCAGCCACGGAAGTAAACGGATGAGGGAGGTGTTTTTCATAATGTGATTGCCGAATTAAGTACACGTTTCTGGAGGACGGTCAACAAAGACTCTGTCCGGCGCGAGGCCGTTTCGCAGCCCCGTCCGGGAAATCGCTCAAAGTCTTCCCCTGAACCTGGGTGGGGCGGGACTCCGTCGAGCAGTGCCATTTCTGTCGGCCAAGATTTCAGGGCGCGACGGAGTTTCGCCCCACCGTGAACGGGCTCATGTTTCCAAGGCAAGCGCGAAGCGAAAGGAGGCTCTCCAAGAAGTTGGAGACGACGGCAGGAGGCTCACCCTCGGGAACGCCTGAACATCATTTCGGCCAGATCCTCGTCCCTGCAACTTCGACACTCTCCAGGGCGTCGGGCGAACCCGCGACGACGGAAACAGTCTTATCATCGAAGGCCAATTCAAAACTGGCCGCCGCGTTCTTCGCCCGGATGAGGATTTCTCCGATTTGGAACGAAGCGCCTCGGCAAAATACGACCCGCCGCAAACCGTTGGCCGCGTCGAATCGGGCCAAGCCAAGGTCGCCTTCAAAACGAACGCCGCCTTCGGTTGCGAGAATCGAAGACCGGTTGGCTCCACTCGAAGGCGCCGCGGCGCCAAGTTCAACATTCCTCGAGATCACCACATCCCGTCGCCCATCCGTCAAACGAAGCTCGATCCCGACGTGGCTCTCGAGATCAGACTTCGCCGCCTCGGATGTCGCCACTGAATCCTGGAGCTCCAAACGGCGTATCCCGGCGATGTTGGACTTTCTCTCATACGGCTCCAAAACTCCCACGAACATCGAAGAGAGCGCCGCCCCGGTCCCCCGACGCCGGACGAGCACGCTCGGAATCCACGCTTCCGCCGTCCCGCCGTAAAGCCCCACCGCCACCCAGGCTTCGGCCACTTCCACCTCCGCGCCCCGCGTCAGATCGGTGTGACGAAGATGCACCTCGCTCGACGGCGGCAGGTACTTGAGGTGATCCTCGATGCGCCAATCCACGCTCCACCCATCAGCCGGCGCCACATCTCGCCGAAAGGCGCGCATGACCGGCGCGAAGCGAGGCGGTTCCACCGGAACGAGCGATAAACCCTGGGTCGTGACCCGGCCAAAATGCCCGTGGAGGAATCGAGTGTGCTCGGCTCCTCCGGCGACCCGAAAGAGATCGATCACGTAGGAATCCGCCTCAGAAATATCCACGAGCGCGACAGTCCGTTCGAATTGCTGGACACCGGCCAAGGCCGCACCGGAAGCACGCACCACGCGGAATTGGACGCCGTCAAACCAGAGTGTCGTTTGCCCCCGCCCCGGACGCGTGTTCCGGCCATCCACGGCCACGGTATTGTGCGCGGCCGTCTGGGTGTACCAAACCGCCCGGGGTGAACTCCACCCTCCGTATTGCACGGGCGGGTAGCCGAAGTCGGGCAGGAGGTCCAGCCCTTTCGCGAAAAGACCGAGGTTCATGCCATCGGCGTGGCCGTGGCGCTCGCCGGAATCGTAATCGAGCCAGGCCGCCCGCCCCTGGGACTGTTCGCCGGAACGGAGGATGGCCAAAGCCCATTCGGTCTTGTTCACGCTGGTCTGTCTGATGGCCGCGCCGCTCGCGGCGATGACCTTCGCCACCCTGGCCTGGAACGCGCCGGGTTCGGCCGCAAACAAGTCATAGGGCAAGCCCTTGGTGGAAGACCCGTTCGCGCCATAGAGCAAGCGGGCGAAATCCGGATCGCCCGTCGCGTCGGCGAGCGCCTCGAGAAAGGCGGAGGACGACGGATTGATCCCCGGGTTCTTGGCGAACGCCAAGCCGGCGTAGCCCGGCATCTTCTCCGCAAACGAACCGGTGTCTCCCGTGCGCGGGTAATATTGCCCAAGACACCACGTCTCCAGATGAAACCGGTACATGTCGTGAAGCCGCGGATGACGCCGGAGAATTTCCCGGATGAACCCGGGCTCGGCCCGCGCGTAGCGGCCCAAAATTTCGGCGATGGCGTGCGGCGCAATCACGGAATAGCCGGCGATTCCCTTTTCCCCGGTGAGACCGTCCACGGCGGTGGCTTGGCCGATGATGGCATCGAGCATGGCCATGACCTCCGCGCGGTTGCTCGGCCAGCCGAGGACCGTCTGGATCGCGGTGATCGTCACGTCCGTCGAAGGATAATTCGACTCGATCTTTGGTCGATTCGCCAAAGTATCGCGAAAGATTCTCTCCTCGATATGGCGCTGAATTTCGGCCCACGAGGATTTGGAATGAGCCAGCGCGTGTTTCGCGGCCTTGGCCGCAAGAAAGGTCACCCATCCCTCGTCCCGGGCCAATCCTTCAAAGACCGCATCGTAGGCCAATGCCAGGTCATGAACTTCGACACACGCATCATGCCAGGTCGAAACATATCCGGACCGCGGGGCGCCCTCGTACATCACCCCTTCCTTGCCGAAATCAAACGCCGGGTAGAAATCGGCCACACGGTCGAGCAGAATGCCCGCCTTGTGCGCATACATCAGGTCGCCCGTCGCGACGTAGGCGGCGGAGAGATTTCGGATCCCGGCGACGATGGCCTGCTTCCATTGGCCAAAAATGAGATACGCGCCAATAAACCGCCAGCGCTGGCCGTCGGCGGTGTAGCCCTCGCCGTCGTCCACCCCAAATCGATGCTGGGGATCCGACGGATCCGGATGGTCCGCGTTAAAAAGGAGGGAGCGATCGGCGCGATTCGGATCGAATTCGCCCTGCGCGTTCACTCCGGAACGATAGAACTTCAGAAAATCATTTTTCGGAAAGAGTTCCCGGCATTGCGGGCAACGCATCTTCCAAGGCTGACGGAGCGCGTCCGGGATCCACTCGTACATCGGCACTGCCTTTTGGCACGACGGACAATGCCCATCCGACCACACCTGCCAGGCGCGCCGGATGGTGTGGTCAAACATGAGATCCCAGAGATCGTCATCGGACAGGTCCATCCAGGGCCGGGCCGCCGCGACGAGCGAATCCCGAATTTCCGCGGCCCACGCGTAAGCACGGGCATTGGCTCGCGCCCGCGCCACCAGGTCGCCTGGAAACAACGCGCTTCCCGTCTTCTCCAGCGCCCGCTTGGGTGAAGATCGATCCGATCCCGGAGCCTCTGCAGCCGAAGCCGCCGGGGTGGAAGCACGCGACCCGTTCTCCTCGAGCCAACGGTAAGCGGCCTCGCGACCCGCTCGCGGAAAGCGATGCGGGCCGTCGAACGCTTGCCACGTCAGCGCGCTTTTGGCGTCGTGGAGGCCATAGACTTTTTGCACATCCGTCAGCAGGTCCACTAGGTTATCTGTCTTGGGGAAAATCGAGTCCTGGGTCGAATACCAGACGAACAATTTCCGCGGCGCCACCAGCGCGAGGATGTGCTGCCAGTCAAACGGGATGTTCGCGGCCTCGGGCAGGTAAAATCCGAGCTGTGGCATGAGCGCGGTGAGATGGGACCATCTCTCCGGATTCGGATCGCTCCGGAACGTGGTGAAGCCACAACTGGCGATGGCGGCCGCCAGGCGCGGTTCCAGGGCCGCCGCGAACAACGTCCCATACGCGCCGTGAGAGTGGCCGATGCTTCCGATCTTCAGCGGATCGACAAAGGGCAGCGATTCCAGATAATCGATCGCCCGACCGACGTCCCAAACCATTTTGCCCATGAAGGACCACTCGGGATGTTTGCGGTAAAAGGCGAGGCTATTGTCGTAGGGTTGTTTTCCAGGGGCGATGCGCTCGCCAAACCCAATGACGTCCGGTGCCAGACACACGTAACCGCGTTGGACCAATTCGACGGCCAACGCCAATTCCGGATCGCCCCGGAGACCGCACGGTTCTTCTTTGCCCTGGGCCACGGTTTGATGCAGGCACAGCATCGCCGGCACCCGGATCGCGGACAACTTTTTCGGCACGAGCAGATAGGCCGGGATCCAATCGTCCGGCTCGGTCCTGATCAGAATGTGGCGGCGGGTGTAACCGTCCAGATCTTCAACCCCCAACTCCCGCACTTCGAGCGCCGGCCGCTGCAAGTTCGAGGGCCGACCCAGGATCTGCTGAATCGTCGTGGCGATGGACTGCCGCCGCTCTTCCCAGCCATGAACCGAAGTCACGCGATGGGAGCTCTTCCCATCCCCGCCCAGGAGCGGGGCCAAATCCCGGCGACCCGCCTGGTCGGTTGGCCGCTCCGGCTTTGGCCAGGTCGTCACCTGCCGCCATTGATCCCAGTCATGGCCCGGCCAAGCTTGGAGGTTCGCACGACAAACAACCGCGGCCACCACGATGAGCCGTGACACCCATTTTCTGGCGTTGCGAGGGTGTCTGAGTAGTCCCATCCAGCCGGAGAAGTCGCAGTGACGAGACTCTGATTTTCGAGGAATTCGGGTCGGCCGAGGATTGGAAAAGTGAGCTTCATGACGTCGGCTTCTGGTTTCCAAACAGGCTCTTAGGTCGGGAGACATCGTCCAGTATTGTGTTCCAGGCCAGATTGCGCCGCAAAGAAAAAGAGCGGAACTCTTTCGAGAATCCCGGTGTGAACAGACTTTCTACGCTCTCCGAACAATCGCTGTGCGACGCTGGACATCTCCGGACAGAATGGCCACTCTCACCGAGTCATGGACCCACGCCGCCGCCACGGATTCACCTTGATCGAGCTGTTGGTGGTGATCGCGATTATCGCCATCCTGGCGGCGATGCTTTTGCCGGCCTTGGCGAAAGCCCGGGGCCAGGCGTGGCGGGCTCAATGCATCAGCAACCACCGGCAACTGACCCTGACCTGGACCCTGTATCAGGACGATCACAACGGCGGCCTCCCCTCGAACGTTCGGGGCGCTCCGCCCACTGGAAGCGGATTGAATTGGGTCGAGAGCACGGTCCACGGAGCCACCCCGGGGTTCATCGATCCCAATGCCTTGACCGATCCGAAGCGAGCCGGGTTCGCCTCGTATTTGAAGAGCCTGGAAGTTTACCGATGTCCCGCCGAGAAGACGGTTTATACTGTGGGCAGCCGGCGTGTCCCCAAACTGCGCAGCTACTCGATCAATGATTATCTGAATGGAGGGGCGCAGCAGTTTGCCCCCATCCCCCCGGTCACGTTCTACAAACGAAACTCAGAGTTCGGCAAGCCGGCCGAGCTGTTTGTTTTCATCGATGTCGATCCGGTCAGCATTTGTTACACTCCGTTCGAGATTCCCGTGGCCAACACCCAGCAGTACTTCACCGCGCCCGGCGCCCTGCATGACCGGAAATCCGGCGTCCTGTCGTTCGCCGATGGCCACGCCGAGTCGCACCGGTGGAAGAAACCGGTCTTGCGCCCCGCCAATCCCGCGGCCAGTTCCAATCCCCACCCGGTGGCGAGCGATCCGCAAGATGTCAGCTACATCCGGTCCCGGTCTCATCACCTGGCACCCCCATGAAGTCGCGCTCGCACCCGGCCTATCAACCACGGTGACCGAAAACGTCCCCGGCCCGCGACCCGCCCATAAACCATAAACCAGAGACGAGACGATGATGAACCAGCCATCTTCCTTCCATAAACCTGGGTGGGGCGAGACTCCGTCGAGCCCTGACTTTCCGGCCGGCCAAGATTCCAGGGCTCGACGGAGTCTCACCCCACCCGGGGAACGAGTTCATGGCCTGAATGCACGCCCTAAGCCAACGGAGGCCTCCTCTGATTTCGGCAACCGGAGATCGCGACGCTGGGTGGCCGCGGTGGTGCTGCCTCTGGTTCTCGGCCTGAGTGTCACAGCGAGCGCGGCCCGCTTCCAGGCCGTCTCAGCCCTTCTTGTTTCCGGCCAGGAAAGCTGTCTCGCGCCCAACGGAGCGATCGATCCCGGAGAAACGAACACCGTCACGTTCACCTTTAAGAACACGACGGGAACCGCCGTGAAGGACGTCAAGGTCGCGCTGCAAAGCGAGGTCAACAATGTAGCCTTCGCGGTCAACGGCCGACCAACCGCCGGAGACATCACCAAAGATGGAATATTCTCCGTCGTCATTCGTTTCCGAGCGGACGGTCCCTGTGGCGGCACCTTGTCACCACGGTTTCGCATTGAAGGCAAGGAAGCCGACGGCACCCCGTTTGCCGGCGTCGATATCGGCTCGACGGGCGCGGAAGCGTTCGACTTTCTTTTGGGGGCCACGGTCACCAACACGTTTGGGTTCAGCAATACCACCCGGATCATTCTCTCGGACTTCGCGCCGAATTCCGATTTGACCAAAGAAAACGGACGGGCCGAGCCGTATCCCTCGGTGATCAGCGTGACCGGAGTGCCCAACGAGGCTGGCCGCACCGGCGAGCGGATCCGCAATGTGACCGTGACGTTGAACGGCTTGACGCATACCTACACCCCGGACTTGGCGGCGGTGCTGATGTCGCCCCGGGGCCGGAAGTTTGTCCTGATGCGCAATGCCGGCGGGCGCGTCGCCGGCCGCGACACCGCGGTGGACGGACTGACGCTCACGTTCGATGGCACCTCTTCCGCGGAATTGCCCTACAGCCGACAACTCGTCTCGGGATCCGTCAAACCGAGCGACTACGGGAGAGGCGATCTCATTCCGGGCCAGGTCCCCGCCGAGCCTTATTCAAATGACCTCGGCCTGCTCAACGGTCCCGCTCTCGGAGCGGCCGCCACTGCCGCCGACGTCGCTTTCACCGATCCCAACGGTGCTTGGAAGCTTTACGTGACGGACACCAATCAAGGCGATTTTGGGGTCATCGCGGGCGGGTGGAACTTGCAGATCACGACCTCGCGAATCGTCTGCTGCGGCGCGGGCAACACCTATCCTACCATCACGATGGATGGAAACGGCGCCGCCGCGACCAACGCCTTCCCCGTCGCCGTCACGCCTCCCATCGTTTCTGGCGTGATCAGGGGGCCAGGCGATTTTGACGCGGACGGTCATTCCGACCTGATTTTCCAAGATGCCACGGGTTTCTTGGCCGCCTGGTTACTGGAGGAGACCCGGCTGAAAACGGCGGCCTTTCTCACGCCGAGCCACGTTGGCGACACCCGATACCGCGCCGTCGCCGCGGGCGACTTCAATGGCGACCGCCACCCGGATCTGCTCTTTCAACATGAGGACGGAACCCTGGCCGTGTGGTCCATGAATGGCACCGAACAAACCACGGCCGTTCTGCTCAGCCCGAGCCACCCGGGGGACCCGAGCTGGAGAGTGGCCGCGATCGGCGATTTGGACCAGGATGGGTGGGTCGATCTGGTGTTTCAGCACACGGACGGAACCCTGGCCGTTTGGTATTTGCAGGGCCTTCAACTCAAATCCGCTTCCCTTCTCGAGCCGAACCGTCCTGACGATCCAAACTGGAGAGTCGTGGGCACGGGAGATTTCAACGCCGATGGTTGGATCGATCTCGTGTTTCAGCACGCCGACGGTTCCCTGGCGGTCTGGTATCTGAAGGGCCGCCAACTCGCGGGATCCGCGCGGCTCACTCCCTCGACCCCCGGCGACGCGAATTGGCGCGTCGTCAGCACCGTGGACCGCGACCGAGACGGGAAACCGGATTTGCTGTTCCAACACCGCGGCGATGGATCATTGGCGGTTTGGTTTCTGCAGGGTGTGCAATTGAGTTCCGCCCAACTGCTCACTCCCCCCATGCCCGGCGGGACGTGGAAAGTCACGGCTCCTTAGCCGTAAGCAGGCAGTTGGGTTCAGGGTGGAACGGGCTACCAGCCCGTTCTCGGCGGCAACTTGCCGCCGAGTCTGCCACGGCAATTGGACTAGCTCGTCAGTGAGATTCTCGGCAGCAAAGCCTGTGGGCTGGCAGCCCACAGGAACAAGCAAGTCGCCCGTTCCACCCTGAACCGAACTCATAGAGACGACTTAGCCGTCTTGATTCAATTCATGAGCCACAGACGGTAGTACTGAACGGCCGGGCGCGGCTGAATCTTCAAGGACACGGATTCCCGGTTCCCGACCACGTTGCTGTTGGCTTTGACCAACTCATTCAAAACCGGCTGCCACGTCTTCAAGTCCGATGAAACCTCCAGTCGGCAGGTGACTCCTCCGGCCAGATATTCGGACAGCGAATTCTCCAGACCGCCGCTGATGCGTGTGAGATTCAAGAACAGATCCGATCCCGCCCGGTTGACCGTGAGCCCCTTCATCGCGGAGTCATTGGGTGCATAACCCAGCGCATACTCCACCAGGTTGGGGAGGCCATTCCGGTTCGGATCAGCCCCGGGATTGGGATCGCTCCCGGCCGGCAACTGACGAGTCCATTGGTCGTAGCTGCTCGTGATCCAGACAGTCACGTTGGTGGTGGACTCGCCTTGGCCGTTAGCGGCGGTAATCCCGACCTGCCAACGTCCGTTCTGGCTGGACGTTCCCTGAATCACACCCGTTTGAGAGTCGAATCGCATCCAGCTCGCGAGACCGTTCGCGCTGAATCGAGTGGGGTTGTTGTTCGCGACGATTTGGTAAACAAAGGGCAGGTTGTTCGTCCCGGTCACGGCGGTGGCACTGGTCATCACAGGCCGGCCGGTTCCGGCGGTGATGTAGATCCCCAAGGAATTTCCGGAATCGACTTTCATGCCACCGATTGGGCGGCTTAGAACCACCCAAAACATGCTGTCCTTCTTTCCGACGAACGGAATCGTGATCGGCTTGGGCGCGGAGTCATTGGCTGGCCATGCGACCGAGCCCTGGGCAAAGGACACCACATTGGATCGGGGCACAGTTTCCCAAGTCACGCTGACCGCTCCGGCCGAGCCCCCGGTTCGAGTGAGCTGGAGAACCACATTTCCCGCGCCCTCAGAAACCTGGACGAGGTTGGTCGCGAAGGCCCCGAATCCGGGATACCCATCGTCCACCAATCGCACCAGGCTGCCCCGAGCCAGATGATCCACGCTGCGAAATCGGCCCGCCGCGTAAATGGCCCCGCCGCCATCGACCGCGAAGTCATTGATCATGGCATAGTCAAACCCGGCCGACTGCACATAGGAGAAATCCACGCCGCCATTGAGCAGAGGATTCAGCTCGCGGTCGAACTTCCCGTTGGCCTCCAGGCGAGCCAGGCCATTGGCGCTCCCGGATGCGCTGATCGAAGAGACGGCAGTAAATCGTCCGCCGACCAAGATCCGGTTGTCGCGATTGGTTTGAACGAGCAACCGGTAAACGCCGGAATACTCTCCCGAGAAGTTGAGCCAGGAATCCCAATTCGGATCCAAGGAAGGAAAGAGCGATCCCAGTCTGACCAAATGATGTTTGTTCCGGGCATCGAACTCTCCTCCGATGAGAATCTTGTTGTCCGGTTGAACCGCCACCGCGCGAACCGGTGCCCCGCCATTGAACAAGGCGGCATTGACCAAATAGTTCTCGTCCAAGACGCCGTCCGGAGAGAGTCGGGCCACGGTCCCGGCGGGCTTGCCGTTGACTTGTTTGAAGTAGCCGGTGATGACGATGGCGTTGTTGGTATCGCGGGCGAGGCCGAAGATTTCGTTGTCCGGGTAAACTTGCTTGAAACTGGCATCGACGCTCCCGTCCGGATGGAGCCGGCCCACGGCGTACTTGGACGCATAAAGGATTTTGCCGTTGAAATCCGGCAGGAGCCCGACAATGACATTGAGGTCAGAGACCTGGCTCACAAACGTCTCGTCGATCGAACCATCCAACTTCAATCGAGCCAGATTGAGCCGTTTCACACCTCCCACCGAAGAGAAGGCTCCACCAATCACGAGGCGCCCGTCCGGCAATGGGAGCAGCGCTCGGACGTGAGCTGCCGGAGTGGGTGACGTATTGAACTCGCCGAAACTGCCCGGTCGGAACGAAGGGTCAATCGCTCCGTCGAGCGCCAAACGGGCCACCGCCTGCACGGCCATTCCTTGGAAACTGGTGAAATTGCCCCCCACGTAAACGACGTTCGTCTGGACGTTGACGGCTTGGAGAATGGCGCTGCCGCGCACGGTCGGCGGGCGGTAAAGAAGATCCGGCGTGAGATTCGCATTCCATCGGCCCACGCTGTCCGCCCGGCCCGAGGTCGGATGGACGTTCAGATAGGTTTGTTGACCCCAGACGGCATAGGCGCCCACGACCACGTTGGTCCAGGCCGCGCCATCCATGGTCCCGTCCTCTTTGACGATGAGGGACGCGGGGCCCGCCAGTTGTCCGCTGACGAAGATTCGCTGGTCCGGCAAGGGAAAGATCGTTTGAGCCACGCCCGGAGAACGGAAGGAGTTGTTGCGATCGAAAGCAGAGTCCAAGCTTCCGTTGGCGGCGAGGCGCAGAAACAGTTGGGCGGACGGACTTCCCGAAACGGGGAACATCCCAGCAACCAGAATCTTCCCGTCACGCTGAAGAGCCACTTTGTTGACCGTGGCTTGGGTTCCGGTCGCCGCCTCAAACGCCAGGTCCGGCGTTCCGTCCCGATTCAGGCGCACGAGCCCAATGGCTTTTTTGTCGCCAAAAGCCGTGAAATCGCCGCCCAGGAGAAGGGCGCCGTCCGGCTGCACCGCCATCGAGCGAATGGGGCCGTTGGGCTTGCCGTTCACTTTCTCATTGAAGGCCTGATCCCAAACTCCGGCTGAAGAAAGGCGGAGCAAGCTCGCCCGATAAAGAAAGCCGCGGACCAATACGCTGCCACCTGGTTCGACGGCGATTTCATTGACTTCGGCTTGTCGCGGCGCACCGCTGAAAAGATTGCGGCTGGCTTGACTCTCTCGGTCGAGACGTCCGTCGGGCCAGAGACGAGCGAAGGCGAGGCACTCGGATCCATCGTACTGGGTGAAGGCGCCGCCGATGAGAATTCTTCCGTCGCTTTGCACGGCGATGGTTTGCACCGGCAGATTGGGGCCCAATCCCGGATCGAAGTTGGTGTCGAGGCTGCCATCCGGATTGAGTCGCGCCAGGTAAGGACGCAGACGACCATCCATCGAGGTGAATTGACCTCCGATCAGCAGTTTCCCGTCGGCATCGGCCGCCATCGCCCCAATGCTGGCGAACGTGCTCTCCGCGCCGCTCCCGACGTTGAACGTTTGGTCCACGCGCGCGCCGAGATTCACGCTCAGGGCCGCGACAAGGAGACACCGGAGCGCCCATCGCAACGGGGCGTGGATGGACCGGCCGGGGAGGGTGGGAAAGGCATTCATAGAAATAAATCTACCAGACTCGAACGCTCGCAATCGGTTCTGCAACGACGATCTTCAGTTCGCATCTATCTGTTCCCATGAAATCGGACAATGACTGGGGTCAAAGGCGTGGATGGTCCGAAGTCGCGCCACGCCGCACCGACCCCTTGGCCGAGGGTCAGAGACGCTCGGACAATTGCCGCAGGCGGACCGCCCAGGTGTGGGAAGAGAGGACGCGTTGCCGGGCGGCGCGGCCAATGCGCACGGCGCGCTCCGGTTCACGCTGGAGCTGCTTGATCTGCGCCGCGGCGTCCCACAGGTTGCGATAGGTCAACACCTCGGAGCCGATGGCCAAGGCCTCGGCGATGTCCTCGTTGTGTTCGGTGAGGTAACAGCAGCCGTAACCTGGGAATTCCACGTCGCGGAACTTCAGATAGCTGGCCAATCGGCCTTGCGCATCCTTGCCTTGATTCAGGCCCAGCACGATGCGCGAACGCTTCACGAATTCAGGAAATTCCGCGTCGTCGAGCGGTCCCCGGGCTTGTCGCCGAACGACCGGCCAGAACACTCGCCGGACCAACTTCTCGGCCAAGCCGCGTTGGAGGAGCGCTCGGAAGAAGCGCTTGGATCTCGGCTGAGGGCTGTAAAAAGGGTTTTCCCTTTCACCGACCCAGCCGTGTCCCCGAACGGCCACCGGACAGCCAAACGCGCGCAGCCAACCGAGCTGCGTGATGCGATTGGTCGTCGGCAATCCGATGAACGCCGCCGCCCAAGTTGGATCGCGGCTCGTCAGATCGGGCAGGCACTCCGGATTGAGCGCATACGGCTGGCGCAGGTAAGGCACGCCGAGCGCCCGATAGCGCGACTCGGCCGCGCTTTCGGGAAACCAGTTCAGCGACACGACTCGCGCGAGTGCTTCGACCTTTTCGAACATGTGGGTGCTGTCGCAGAAGAAGTTGATCCAGGGGACGCCCAGGCCAATCGTCCGCCGCACCAAGTCCAGTTCGAGATCCTGGGCGAAGCAGTAGGAGATCACGGCGTCCAGCCCGTGGTTCTCGTGGGCCGCTTGAATCTGGGACCACAATTGCTCGCTCGTCGCCGCTCGTTCCCGATCGAGCGGTCCGGTCTCGACGTTGTGCCCTTGCCTGGCCCAATTGAAATCGACCGCCACGGGCGTCACGAGAGTCTGGAGGAGCGGCCGGAGTCCTTCATAGATGTGGCGCCCCCAAAGCACGCGGTAATACCCATGAGCGACATGGCAATCCGGGACCAGGGCGAAGATCTTCTCCAGGCGTCTCACGGCGATCCGGATTGGCGCGTGGCCGCCACGAGATAGCTCGAACAAATCAACTGCTGGCCCAGCCAACGATCGAATTTCGGCAGCACCCAGGGCAAAAGGTAATACAAGAGGAACCAGCCCGGCGCTCGGAAGAGCCGCGAACCGAGCCGCCGCCCCCAACCGAGCTTCTTCTCCGCCGCCGACCACATCAGGTAAAAGGCCTGGCCAAAGACCACGCAGGTTCGTCCCGGACCGCCCACCGGCGTGACAGAGTCCAGTTGAAATCCTTTCTTCGGCAGCCAATGCCGATACCAATAATGGGTGAATCCGCCGTAGTAATGGTAAGGCTCCATGTGCAGGTGCGACAGGAGCGGCGACGTCAGGAGCAGTTTCCCTCCCGGTTTGAGCAAGCGCCGAAACTCGTCGAGCACGGTCATCGGATTGGCGACATGTTCGATGACTTCGGTGCAGAGGATGGCGTCGAGCGATTGATCCGGGAGCGGGATCGCCGCGATGTCGCAGACGTAATCGATCGGCTGGAGATACTTGACGAGCGGCCCCTGGTAGAGACAGAAATCCTGCGTCCGGTACTCGCAATGCGCGAAGAAGGGACGATACTTGCTGGCGCCTGCTCCGGCATCCAAGACCTTGCTCCCCGGCGCCAGCTTCGCCGCCTCGGCCTGCACCCATTGGTCGCGGACAAAGATATCCGGGTGCCAAAAGCGATCTTTCGCGGTTACGACCAATCGATCCATATCACGTCCATCACTGACTTTGCCGCCCCGACTCGGGCAGCAGGGCGGTTCGAGGCGGAGGTTCCGCTGACCGCTCGGTTTTCGCGAATTCAGTCATCGCCCGAAAAGGAGTCCCCACGCAAGGCCATTCTCCGGATGAAGAATCGTCCCAACGCTCCACTCAACCCCATCGAGATCACCAGCCACCAGCAGAAGGCCGGCCACGAGATCGCCGCCGCCACGACACTGCCCAGGGTCTTGAATCCGGCGACCCACATCATCACTTTGACCATGCCGGCGCTGTTGTGCTGTCCTTGCAGGAGCAGATAGTAGAATTGATTGACTTGCACGGTGACCATCGCGGCGCCAGCCGGGATCAGCATGGCCAGCGCTTCGCTGTATTGCGGCCGGATCAACGGTCCGACCAGGAACGGCGCCACCCCGATCAGCAGGCCCAGGCCGACGACGGTCAACCCCAAGAACAGCACGGTCACACGGTCGCAGGTGTGGGCCAGCGCCCGCCAATCCTGCCGCGATCGGGCTTCATCGGATTTGCGAAAGATCGTCGGAAAGATCCATTGCATCAAACCACCCATGACC
>CAYHFE010000004.1:6702-46907 GCA_964355375.1 uncultured Verrucomicrobiota bacterium | reverse complement strand
GGTGCAGCCGGGACGGCCGCGCTCCCCATTCAGACAACCACGGTTCATGGGAAGGCCATCCCGTTCCAATCCGGGACGGCGATTCGATTGCGCGGGTCGTGAAGAATCGTGCGAGCAAAAGTGGTCGCTTCGATCCGCCCTTGTCGCGGGCGTCGGGATGGGAATCGATCCCGGCGCGCGACACTCACGCCTTCCGCGTGAGAATCGGCGGCGTTGATACGTTAAATCCTCTTTTACCGTCGGACTTCGGCGCGAACCGGCGAAGCGGCATAGCACGGTTCTTGCGGTGAATCGACGTGAATGTGGCGGCTGGATCCGGCTTGGTCCGGTTCATTTTTTGTCTTTCAATTTGCCGGAGGCCGTCCAAAACTCCGGCGAACAAAGCAATCCCCGGAAACTCGCTGCGGACGTGGATGCGCGTTGTTTTGCGGGGTCAACGATCCGGCGCACCGCTTCGCCGAGCGTGAAGCAGGCGCGATGGCACAGAAAAGCCGAGTGACTATGAAACGATATTGGACGACTTTCTTGATCTTGGGGTGTTTGAGTTCGCTGTTGGCTTGGGCGGCTGATCCGCCGCCGGTGGGTGAGGGAAGACCGCGGGATGGCGGCCCGGGTTTCCGGGGTCCACGCGATGGCGGACCCGGTGGGCGCGGGGGTTTTGGGGGACGCGACGGCATGATGGGCTTGGACGACGAACAGCGCCAGCGTTTCCAGGAGGCCATGGAGAAGGAGAACGACAAGATTCGCGGCCTGGAAGAGAAATTGCGGGTGGCCCAGAAGGAGCTTTTGGAAAGCATTCTCGCGCCGACCTACGACGAGAAATTGGTCCGGACCAAGTCGGAGGCGGCGGGGAAGATTCAAGTTGAGATCACGATCTTGCGCGCGAAGGCCCTGGCGTCCGTCGCCGCGTCCTTGAAACCCGACCAGAAGCAGCAACTGATCGATTCGCCGGTCGGACCCATGATGCTGGGCGGTGGATTCCCGGGCGGCGGCGGGCCGCGCGGATTCGGTCCGGGCGGGCGGGGTGGCGGTGGATTCCCGGGCGGTGGTTTTGGCGGCGGACGCGATCCGATCCCCAGAGAACGTTAGGCTTGGCCTCGCGACCCAGGGTTGCCGAAGTTGCGGAAAAAATCTTCGTCGCGATACTGAAAGAAACCTGATCCATGCTCGACATCGGAAGACAAAATATGCTGGCGGCTGGGGCGAATCGAACGCGGTCGAGACGGTGGACAGGACGAATGATCGGCCTGGCCTTGATCTTGGCGTTGGGGCCGGGTCGGGCTGAGGCGGCGTTGGAGGAGCCGATTTGGCATGAGCCTGGGGTGGATTATTTTCGCGACCTGAACCCGCGAACTCCGCTGGCCGTGCATGTCGTCCGGATCGATCGCTCGCAAAAAGACCTCGAGTTCCACACGACCCTCGGTGGCAATGACCGGATCGGCATGGCCGTTTTGTCCGAGCAAGCGGCGTTCATCAAGCCTGAAATCGGCCACGCCTTGGCCGCCATCAATGGCGATTATTTCTTCCTCGAGCGGCCTTTCACGGGGGATCCGATGAGTCTGCAGATTCTCCGGGGTGGCGAGCTGGTCAGCAGCCCGGGCGTGGACCGGGCGTTCTTTTATCTGGATGCCAAAGGCGAGGCGCATGTGACCAACGCGGTGGATGGGTTCAAGGTCACCTGGCCGGATGGAAAATCGATTCCGGTGGGCTTGAACCAGTCGCCCGAGACCGGTCAGGCGGTTCTCTACACGACGGTCGCGGGCTCCACGACGCGGGTTCAGGGAGTGGATCTGATCTTGGAGCGAAATGGAGAGGAACCCTGGCTGCCGCTGCGCATCGGCCAGACGCTCACCGCCAAAGTGCGGGAGGTCAACAAGAGCGGCTATTCGAAATTGACTCGAGAGACTCTGGTGCTCTCACTCAGCCCGAAGACGCTGAATCAGTTTCCCCCATTAGTTTCCGGCCTCTTGCTCAAGATCTCGACGAGCACCACTCCCGATCTGAGCGGGGCCATGCTGGCGGTGGGTGGAGGACCGACCTTGGTCCGCGCGGGGAAGGCTCGTGAAGCGCGCGAATTTCCCGGTTGGCAGGTGCGGCATCCGCGTTCGGCCATGGGTTGGAACGACAAGTATTATTACTTTGTCCAGGCCGATGGACGACAGCCCCGCTATTCCATGGGCATGACCTTGGTGGAATTGGCGAACTACTTTGTCAGCCTCAATTGTGATTATGCGATCAACCTGGATGGCGGCGGTTCCTGCACGACCTGGATCGCTGGCAAAATCGTCAACACTCCTTCGCAGGGAGGGAGAGAACGTCCGTCCGCCAACGCTCTCGTGTTGGTGAGAAAGAAGGCCCCCACCCAATAAGGTTGGGGCGCGGAAGGATCGCAGGATGTCCCCCGAATTCCGTCGCTCTGGTTCCGGCGGACCAGATTGAGTTCAGGCGAGCGACGAGCACTGTTTTCCCTCCCAAGTGAA
Organism: uncultured Verrucomicrobiota bacterium; assembly: GCA_964355375.1. Lineage (GTDB taxonomy): Bacteria > Verrucomicrobiota > Verrucomicrobiia > Limisphaerales > SIBE01 > CAYHFE01. The sequence goes on along the minus strand of CAYHFE010000004.1, from coordinate 44,427 downwards.
CCGCGCTTCCTCATCCGACCCCCCGTCGCCGCCGAAAGAGAACGGAGGCGGACGATCGGACAACGAATGGGCCGAATCGGGGAGCGCGACCGAGGGGCGGCGTTCGGGCGGCTGGCGCTCATTATGGAACGTCAGCACCCTGCTCATGGCCGGGTTGATCGCGGGTTTCGCGTTTCAACAGTATGTCATCGTCCACCTCGACAAACCTTACGATGCCTACTTGGCCTTGAGTGGTTACGGGATGAAATCGGGGCATTTCTGGGAAGTGATCACGTATCAGTTCCTGCACAGCTTTCGCAGCCTTTTCAGCGGCCTCGTTCACCTCTTTTGCAATCTCCTGGGGCTTTGGTTTTTGGGCCGAAAAGTGGAAAGCAGTCTTGGAGTTCGAAGATTCCTGTGCGTCTATTTCGGTGCGGTCGTGGCGGGGGCGGTCGTGCAGGGAGGTGTGGCGTTGGCCGGGTTCATGTTGCCGGAATCCATGGAATCTGTGGCTGGCTTCGTGCGCGACCGCTACGGTGATTCGGTGGCGGGTTCCTCGGTCGGCCTCTGTGGCGTGTTCGCGGCGTATTGCCGGCTGCAGTCTCAAGAAGAAACGCGGCTGCTCCTTTGGATTCCAGTAAACCGGGCGATTCTCTTGGCCATCGCTTTCGGAATCGCCGTCTTGCTCGCGGTCATCCCGACCGATCCCCGACTGTCGCACTTGGCGCACTTGAGCGGTCTGGTCGCCGGACTGATTCTGGTCGGCCGACGAACGGTGGGTGACTAGTGACTTTTTGTCCTCAGCTTTCGGACCTGACCCCTCCACAAATCATTACCATTGACTGACCCCTTCACGGTAGATTGTTCTTCCGAAGATTCACCGAGATTCCGTGATTATTCGTGCGCTTTTTCTCCGGTGGGGTGCAGGCCGAAAAGAATCAATTTCTCGCGCATGGTGGTGCGGGTCACCCCGAGCCAGCGGGCGGCCTTGGCTTGATTACCCTGGGCCAATTGGATGGCCCGGGCAAAGAGCTCTCGTTCCATTCCTTCGATCATGAGGGCGTGAACGCCTTCGACCTCGCCACGCTGTGCCTTGGCCAACAGCTCTGATAAATAACCGGCCACGGTCTGATCGGAAGCGAGGATCGCCTTTCTCGTCCGGGCGTAGGCTTCATGGACGTGGGCCAAGCCGATGGGGTAATTTCGGGCCAGCAAAAGAGCTTGGCGGACGGCGTTTTCCAGTTCTCGCACGTTCCCGCGCCAAGCCTGGGTTTGGAGAAAGGCGATGGCTTCGGGATGGATGGAAGGCGCATCCACGCCCACTTCGAAGCCCGTGCGTTGCATGAAGTATTTCACCAGGTCCGGTATGTCCTCGGAGCGCTGACTCAACGGCGGCAGCGCGATCGTGACTCCGTTCAAGCGGTAGAACAAATCTTCCCGAAATTGGCTTTCCTGGAGAGCCGATTCCAGGTCCCGATGCGTCGCCGCCAGGACCCGGACGTCCACCGGAATCCGTTCATTGCCTCCGACCCGCTGAATGTATTTTTCCTGAAGCACCCGCAATAACTTGACCTGCGTGCTCAAGCTCAGGTCGCCGATTTCATCGAGGAAGAGGGTGCCGTGATGCGCTTGTTCGAAGCGACCAGCGCGGCGGGCGTGCGCCCCGGTGAACGCGCCGCGCTCATGTCCGAACAATTCACTCTCCAAGAGCGTCTCGGGGAGAGCCGCGCAATTGACGGCGATGAACGGCTGGGCCGCGCGACTGCTGTGCTGGTAGATGGCGCGGGCCACCAGTTCTTTGCCGGTGCCGGTTTCGCCGCGAATGAGCACGGTGACGGCGGTGGCGGCCACGCGCCCGATTTCCTTATAGACCGCCTGCATGGCGCGACTGTTGCCAATGATCGCGGACTGATCGGACCGAGCCTCGCCCATTTCCACCGGCTCGGACATGAGCCGATTGCAGGCCACGGATTTGCCGAGCAGATCGAGCATTTCCGCCATATCGAAGGGCTTGAGCAAGTAGTCGTAAGCGCCCAGTTTGGTCGCTTCAATGGCGGTTTCCGTGGTGCCGAAGGCGGTCATCAAAATGATGGGCAGCTTGGGCTTGATGGCGTGGAGTTGCTCGACCAATTCCAGTCCGGACAATCCCGGCATCTTCAAGTCGGTGAGGACCACGTCGAAAGGTTGCGCTTTGGCTTGGGCCAGGCCGGTGTCACCGCGTTCCGCCACGGCGACATCATAGCCCTCGGCCTGCAATTCCTTTTTCAGACCACCGATGATGCCGGCGTCGTCCTCGATCAACAGAACTCTGGGTTTAAGCTTGGTGTTCATGGTTCTCAACGCGCGGCAGGACAATGCCAAAAATGGTCCCGCGATCGACCTCGGTTTGATACTGAAGGGCGCCGCCATGCTTTTCCACAATGCGCGCGGCGATCGACAAGCCCAAACCGGTGCCCGCCTCTTTCGTGGTGAAGAATGGATCGAAAAGGCGCTCCTGAACTTTGGGGAGAATCCCCTTGCCGGTGTCAATCACCTCCAAGACCGCGGCGGGAGTCGCGTGACCGGCCAAGGGCATCAGGGCGCTTCGCGCGCGGAGTGTAATGGTGCCGCCCCGGCCAATACTTTCAGCCGCGTTCTGAATGAGGTTAATCAACACTTGGTCGATTTGTTGCGGGTCAACTCGAATCCACAAGGTGGGCGACGGGGCCAGCAGCAATCGGATGGCAGCCTTCTCCAATTGCGATCCCAAAAGTCCGTGCGCGCGGCTGAACAGACTTTCCGTGGTGAGAGTGACTGGTCGAGGCTCGGCCGGCCGGGCAAATTGCAGCACATCCTGGACGATCCGGTCCAGGCGTTGAATCTCCTGGCCGATGACCGTGGCGTCTTCATGTTCTGACGAGTCTGGGATGAGACTCTTTTTCAGGCCGTGCAGGCGAACATTGATGGCGGTGAGCGGATTGCGGATTTCATGAGCTACGCCGGCGGCGAGAGTGCCGAGCGCGGCCAGCTTCTCCTGTCGCCCGATGATCGCCCGGCTCTCGACGAGTTGGGCGCGGAGGGGCGCAATCTTCACGCGGTAAATCAAGCTCGTGGCCGTCAAACCCAAAATCAGCACCAGGACCACCAAGACCATCAAAAGTCGTTGCAGGCCTTCCAAGGCCTCGTGCGAATCCTCGACGAATTGGTTCAGCGCCGCCTGTTGCACCGTTTTTAGCTTCCGGCACAAGCCGGGGATAGGCCCCGTGTTTTCCACCCTTTCCAGAACTTCTTTGGGCGAGGGGAGCGATCCGGCCCCGGCCCGTTCCTCGAGGAAGTTCGTTGTCCTCGTCAGATACGCGGCGACGGCCCCTTCAATCTGGTTGAGCAAGTCAATTTCAAGCGGCGAGGGGACCGAGGCCTTTTGCGCTTGGATCCATCGCTTCAGATCGTTGCTTTCTTCGTGGAAGTGGGTTTTATCCTGCGGAACTCTGTGCTGGTCGTAGCGAAGCACCGTTTCGTTCAGATTCAGGATGCTGGCTTCCACACGTTCGGCGCGGTGAAAACTCTCGCTTTGGACCGCGCCGAAATTCTTCCGCAATTGGTTGAGCCTTTGCCAGGCTGTTTGTCCGGCCCAGCCCACGAGAGCCGCGAGCAGAAGGACAACCAGGGCGAAGCCAAACAATCGCAGCGTGACGTTCATGAAGTGGCTAGCGGGAGGCCACCGGTGGATTCCCACTCGCCACGCCGGGTCGGCGCGAGGGAAAATGGAAATTCATAAGCAGTTGCCGTTAAACGAACGAAGCATCCAGCACCGGCTGGCACAAGGCCAGCTAAATAGACGACGTATGATTTGCCGGCTGAACTGATGAAATCGCCAAGAAGAATTCTTCTGGTGGATGACGAACACTCGATCCGTGAATCGTTGAGCAAAATCCTGCGAACGGAGAGTTATGAGGTTGTGCTGGCCGAGAATGGCCAGGCCGCCATCGAGAGACATGGCGCCCAGCGCATCGACGCCCTGATTCTGGACCTCAATATGCCCATCGAGAGTGGCGGCGGCACCTTGGCGTGGCTGGCCGAAATCAATCCGCTCTTGCCCGTCGTCATCATCACCGGCCGTTCCGATCAGAGCGCCTTGGCGCAAAGAGCGGGTGCTGATGCTCTGATGGAAAAACCGCTCGATGTGCCGTTCTTGCTCCAAACGATCCGCGAGTGGATGGATGAACCCATCGAACATCGTGTCGCGCGGGCGCGCCAGCGCGGGCCTGGATCTCGCGTCATGCCCTTCGACGACCGCCAATTCCGTGAAATGCAGCTCCATCGCTCGGTCCGCAATTCTTCCATTCCAGGTCAGACCGAGAATCGGGACATTTCCGAATGATGCGGATCCCTCAATCTCTGTGCTTTCCACTTTAGTTAGCCCATGGCCGCCGGTGTGGCCTGGAAATCCCTGGCTCTCTCGGAATCGGGCATCCAGCACGCCAGAGCGGTCGGAAGTCATGCAGTCGCTTGGCTTTTCCACGAGGCTTTCCCCTTTTCAAGCGAAGGCAGAAGTACGGAAGAGACCGTGCAATTCTAAGACCTCCATGGTTCACGAAGCGAACGATTGTTACAGACACCGGAACGTTTTTGAGACATAATTGCTGCTCAACTTCAATGGGAAGAACCGAAATAGCATGAGTTACCACACCATCGGCGCCCGCGCGGAATACCGCCGGCAGGAAGGCCAGCGCAGCCGAGATTCCGTCAACCTCTCGAACAAGTTCCAGCAGTTGAAGTCCTTGACGGTGGATCTCGCCTTTTACAATCCCGAAGGGGTCACCCGAAACAGCCACATAAAATACACGGTTGACCTCGCCCACGCCAAGTCCGTCTTCCGCTTCGATTGCCTCAACACCGAATGCGTCGGCGGCGATTTTGATCTCAGTGAGGAATTGGCCAAAGCCGTGGCCGCGCAGCGCACAACCGCGACCGGAAAAATGTGTTGCCAAGGCTGGCGCCGAAAGAGCGCCATCGACCGGATCCATTGCCACAACATTCTGCGCTACACTCTCAGCTTGGCGTATTGAACGGGGCAGTCACCTTTGGGTGATCCCACAGACAAAGGAAGCATGACAACTAATTTCGTTGCGGGGGAAAGCGCTCCCCCAATCGACACTTCGGGTTGGAAGGAGATTGTGACGCGATACCAGACGCCCGCCCTCTGGCGCAGCGTGTGGCAAGCCGTGAACACGCTCGTTCCTTATGCCGTTCTTTGGTACTTGATCTACCGCAGCCTGACGGTCTCCTATTGGGTGACCGCGCCGCTCGCGATCCTGGCGGGAGGGTTTCTCGTGCGCATCTTCATTATTTCCCACGACTGCGGCCATGGCTCGTTTTTCAAATCCCGGCCGGCGAATGACATCCTGGGCTTCATCACTGGAGTGCTGACCCTCACGCCCTACTTTCACTGGCGCTGGGACCATGCTCTCCACCACGCGACCTCCGGGGATCTGGATCGGCGCGGTTCGGGCGATGTGTGGACCTTGACCGTGCAGGAGTATCTGGAGGCGTCGCGCGGGAAGCGGTTCGCCTATCGGCTGACCCGCAATCCGTTCGTCTTGTTCGTGATCGCTCCGCTTTTCTTGTTTCTAGTCAAGCATCGGTTCTCCGATGTGAAGGCGGGCCGGCGTGAGCGCAACTCGGTGCTTTGGACGAATCTGGCCATACTGGGAATGGCCGCCGGGCTGAGCTGGATTCTCGGCCTCAAGGCCTACCTGCTGATTCAGTTGACCGTGATGGCGGTCGCCGGCTCGGCCGGGGTGTGGTTGTTTTACGTGCAGCATCAATTTGAAGGGGTCTATTGGGAACGCGGAGACCATTGGGACTACGCCACGGCGGCGCTCCAAGGCAGCTCGTTCTACAAATTGCCCAAGGTCTTGCAGTGGTTCTCGGGCAACATTGGATTTCACCATATTCACCATCTGAGCCCGCGGATTCCCAATTATTACCTGGAGAAGTGCCACCAAGCGGAACCCCTGTTTCAGCAGGTCAAACCCCTCACGCTTAGCTCCAGTCTCAAAGCGATTTCCTTCCGTCTTTGGGATGAACAACGCCACAAGTTGGTTGGCTACAGTCACCTCAAAACGATTCGACAGCCCAAGGGAAAAGCTTCTGCAAGTCGCGTCTAAGATTCAATAATTGCCTTTCTCGGGGATTACCTGCCCCGCAAATGCGGCATCGCCACCTTGACCTCGGACCTGCTGGCGGCTGTGGCGGTCGAGCACCCTCAAGGCCAGTGCTTCGCGGTGCCCGTCAATGACATTTCCGGCGGCTACGAGTATCCGGAGGTCGTTCGTTTCGAGATCGAGAAGCAGGATTTGCCTTCCTCAGGTTCAGGCCCGCCAACTTCGGCGCAGGGAGCGGGGCCAAAGCCAACGGCAACTCCGCGCCATTTCTCACCGGTGGAGCCGCGCTCGGGCGAGCCACAGGACTTGCCGGAGTGGCTCGCCACTGCCCACCGCTGAGTTCCCACTGACCACGTGGCGGCAGGGAAGCTTGGATACCCCAATCACAACCGGTTGCGGCCAAGAGCACCGGATGGGGGACGCGGACTGGCACACCGCCAGCTAAAGAAAAGATGCGCGATCGAAAGAACACCATGGTTACAAGAACTGCAACATTCGGAGGTGCTCTCCTCGTCCTAGTCGGGCTGCTTGGCTTTATCGCTCCCGGATTCATGGGCCTGCACCTCACCACGGCCCATAATCTCGTGTTTCTGGTGTCCGGGGCCGCGGCGATCTATTTTGGTCTGTTTACCCCGCAGGCGGCTGGACGCAGCTTCTGCATCGCGTTCGGATCTTTTTACGGCCTGCTCGGCTTGGCGGGCTTTGTCGTCAAAGGACTGAACGTCACCAACTCGGTCATTCCCGAAGCGCTGGCTCTGGGAACGATTGACCATGTGGTCCACACCATTCTGGGCGCAGTCTTCCTGACCGTCAGTTGGGTTTCGGAGAATGGTCACCGCCAGTTTTTCGGCGCCGCCAACAAATTTTGAAATCTCCATAAACCAGAAACCGATTCCTGAACGAATATGAAAGCCGCCCTTCAATTCCGCGGCCTCGATGCCGACAGCGGCTCCTCTCGCGGGTCCCACCAAAGAGTGAAACTCAAAGGATGGATGGCCGATCCATCGGCCCAGGAAACGGAGCCCAACCCGTTCGGCGGGATTAACTCGGTTTTGAAAGTTGGCCAATGGGCCTGAAGCTCCCTTCAATCCAGCCCAGCCATGATCGCAGACGGCGGCGAAATTGCGGATGGCGCTCTTCAACATTCCTCGCCGGTGGGTCCCACGATTCTCGCCTGCCTCCCCGGTTCGAGCCTTTCGCCTGGCTGGATGATCCAGAGAATTCGCCGGCGATCATGGCTAACTGGAGTTGCTCAAGCGCGGCGACGGAGGTGACGCCGCTGCCCGCTCTATGCAAAGAATCCAATTAATCTTTCGGGCCATCGTGAACCTCGGCCGTCAGTTTTGGCTCATTCCCCGATCGGCTGAGATCGCGCTCAAGCAGAGACGTCAGCAGATCATCCTGGACGCGATGGAAGCCGAACGGCTCGACCGGATACGGAATCCGTCAGACTATCGCGGCAAATGAAACGCCCGACCGGAAGCGATAAAGTTCGCGAAGGCGCGCTCCCAACCGTACAGTCCGGCGTGCCTGAGATCCACGAAGCGGAGACCCCTGAACCCGGAGCCCGTTCCAATCCTTTGAAAAGCACCTACAATTCAACTTTCATCATCCTTGTCCTTGCGATCGCTGTAATCCTGGCGGTCATCTTGTTGGTCTGGCCTTCAGGGGGTTTTTAGGGACAGGCGCTGAGAACTTCGTTCGTCCCGGCGGCTGTGCAACTCTCCAGGTTCTTCCGAGCGCCAGCCTCGTTGAATTTCGAGGGGAGTGGCTTGCCACTGCCCATGGAAGAGTTCCCACTGGCCACTGGGCCGCAAGGAATCTCGGCAGCGCCCTTCCCAACCGGTTGCCGATCAGCCTCCGAACCGTTGGACCCGGACTGGCACAGCGCCAGCTTAAAGGAAGTTCGCCCGCCGTCACCGACGAAGGCCATCGCGGCGGATTGCGTATTTCAAATCTCAACTTATGAATTCGATCTTCGCCCAAACAAGCTTCTTACCCGCCCGATGGGATATCGTGCTCATCGGAGTGGCCGCAGTGCTGCTGCTGGGGTTTGTCGTCATCGTGCTCAATTTCGGGATGATTTACATTCGCGCTCTCTTTTCCGGCGCCAAAGTCACCATCACCGAGCTGATTGCCTTGCGACTGCGGAGTGTGCCCGTCGGCTTAATCGTGGACAGCCGCATTACCGCCGTCAAATCGGGGCTGCCAGTCACCATTGACGACCTCTCCACGCATTATCTGGCCGGTGGCAGCGTGCAGATGGTGGTGCTCGCGCTCATTGCGGCCAAGAAGGCCGGCATCAACCTGATTTTCGACCGGGCGTGTGCCATTGACCTGGCCACCAAGGGCACGGGCAAAACCGTGCTCGAAGCCGTCAAGACTTCCGTGAACCCGAAAGTCATCGATTGCCCCGAAGCCAAGAGCGGCAAACTCACCATCGACGCCGTGGCCAAGGATGGCATCGTGATCAAGGCCAAGGCGCGGGTGACGGTGCGCACGAATTTGGAACGTTTTGTGGGTGGAGCCACGGAGGAGACAATTATTGCGCGGGTGGGCGAGGGGATCGTTTCCACCATTGGATCAGCGAACACGTACAAAGAGGTCTTGGAGAATCCGGATCGCATTTCTAAAACCGTTCTGGGCAAGGCGCTCGACAGCAACACCGCTTTCGAGATTCTCTCCATCGACATCGCCGACGTGGATGTCGGCGGCAATGTCGGCGCCAAACTCCAGGCCGAACAGGCCGAAGCCAACAAACTCATCGCTCAGGCGCAGGCTGAAGTCCGCCGGGCCGCGGCCGTGGCTGTGGAACAGGAAATGATAGCCCGCGTGGCCGAGATGCGCGCCCGCGTCGTCGAAGCAGAAGCCCAAATCCCCTTGGCCATCGCCCGCGCTTTCGATCTCGGTCACTTGGGAGTGATGGATTACTACCGGATGAGGAATGTCCAGGCGGACACGGGCATGAGAGAAAGCATCGGCCACAGCGATGGCGGGGCTTCTCCGGGCCAAGCGGGCAAGACGTGACAATGGATCGTGGCCCTGCGGATTCTGGGCACGGTTCGCGGCGGCGGCGAAGGTAAGATAGGGGCACCAAGAGAAAGACCGACGCCGGCAGGACCGGCCCTGCTCACACGATGGCACTCATCATCACACTGTTGGTTCTGGGAGCGATATTGATGTTCCTGGAGACCATTCTGCCGGGAATGATCGCCGGTATCGCGGGATTTCTTTGCCTGGTGGCGGCCGTGATTCTCGGGTACCGGGAATTTGACGTTCCCTTGGGAAACCTGATTCTGGGCGGAGTCTTGCTCGGGTTGGCCATGGGCGTCTTTTGTTGGCTGAAATTCTTTCCCGAAAGTCGTCTCGCCAAGTTGTTCATCTCGCCGGGCGCGGTCGGCGATCTGGGGGCGGCCAAGCCGGACTTGCTCGACCGCACGGGGGTGGCCATCACCCAGTTGCGACCCTCGGGCGCCGCATTCATCAATGGCAAACGCGTCGATGTGATCACGGAGGGCGGGCTCATTGACCGGGGCGCGTCGCTCAAAGTCGTGGCCGTGGACGGGATGCGGGTCGTGGTGCGAGAGGTTTAGCATGGCTGCTCCACCACCCCCATTTCCTCGCCGAACGACGATGCAAGGCATCAGACGCATCGTCGTGGCTTTGGTGGGAGGAATGCTGCTGGCCTTGGGCCTCGCGGCGGCGGGGTTGCTCGGACTCGCGATGGTTCTAATCCCAGGCGTCTTGGGGATTCTGGCGATGGAATCGGAGCGAGCGCGACGCCGGCTGGGCAAGGCCAAGGACTTTTTGTTGAGAGCGAATCCATTATCGAACAAAGAAGCCGCGTGAGCACGGCAAACCAAATCATCGCGGACTTTGTCAACCCGGAATACAAGCATGGCTTCGTCACCGCGCGAGGCCTCGGCAAAGGCCGAAACTCGAAGATCTCCGGGACCCAGGTCGAGATCGGCTCGGCCATTACGTGGAAAATGGAAAAGAGAGGGAATGCGATCGCCCGAGGATGATCGCTGACCCACGTCCCATCCCCACCCCTCATCGGGATCCAGAAAACATTCGCCATCGGTCCAGTTTCATTTCGTGTCCGACCAGCTCTCGATCGCAGGCGGCTCAACCCCAGGAACTCATTTTCGAAATTCGAAATTTCCAACGCGAAATCGCCGGCAGGAAGTTCGATGGAGGTGGCCTGCCAACGTCCACCTGTGGATGCTCGATGCCCACTTCGCAGCAAATGGCCCTGAGTGACAAGTTCCAACTGGTTGCCGCCCAGCAAACCTAGGGTGTCCTGAGCTCTGGCACAGCGCCAGCTAACGGTGCGATCAAAACAACGAAGGAACACCAATTATGGCACTCAATGTTAGACCAGTGGGCGATCGTATTCTCGTGGAAGCGATCGAAGAGAAAGCAAACAAAGGCAAGAAGTCCGGGATCATCATCCCCGATTCCGCCAAGGAAAAACCGATGGAAAGCATGGTCGTGGCCGTCGGCCCGGGCAAGACTGACGACCAAGGCAAGAAGGTTCCCATTGAAGTCAAGAAGGGTGATCGAGTGCTCGTCAACAAATACGGCGGCACGGAAATCAAATTGGACGGCAAGGAATACAGAATCGTCAGCTCGGACGACATCCTCGCCATCATCGAATAGCTCTCAACTCTCAACCATCGACTCTCCATCGCTTTATGGCAGCAAAACAATTGATCTTTGATGAATCGGCCCGTCAATCCCTCCTCCGGGGAGTGGCCAAATTGAGCGACGCCGTGAAGGCCACGCTCGGCCCCAAGGGGCGCAACGTCGTGTTTTCCAGAAAATTCGGATCGCCGACTGTGACCAAAGATGGTGTCACCGTCGCCAAGGAAATCGAACTGGAGGATGCCTGCGAAAATATGGGCGCCCAGATGGTTCGCGAAGTCGCCAGCAAAACCAGCGATGTCGCCGGCGATGGCACCACCACCGCTACCCTGCTCGCCGAGGCGATCTTTCGGGAAGGTCTAAAATTTGTCACGGTCGGCGGAAACCCGATTGGCATTCAACGCGGCATCCAGAAGGCTGTGGCCGTGGCCGTGGAACATCTCGCCAAGATCGCCAAGAAGGTCAAGGACAAGGAAGAAATCCAGCAAGTTGCCACCGTTTCGGCCAACTGGGACACGACCATCGGCGAAATCATCGCGGACGCCATGGACAAAGTAGGCCAGGACGGCGCCATCACGGTTGAAGAAGCAAAGTCGATCGAAACCACCCTGGAAGTTGTGGAAGGAATGCAATTCGACAAAGGCTATCTCTCGCCCTATTTCGTCACCGACGCGGAGACGATGGAAGCCAAGCTCGAAGATGCTTACATCCTTAATTACGAGAAGAAGATCAGCAGCCTCAAGGAACTCTTTCCTCTCCTCGAAAAGGTGGCCCAGGCCGGCAAGCCCCTGTTGATCATCGCTGAAGAAGTCGAAGGCGAAGCCCTCGCCACTCTGGTCGTGAACAAGCTGCGCGGCACCCTCAAGGTCTGCGCCGTCAAGGCCCCGGGCTTTGGCGATCGCCGCAAAGCGATGATGGAAGATATTGCCATCCTCACCGGTGGCAAATGCATCACCGAAGATCTCGGCCTCAAACTCGAAACGATTGGCCTCGAAGACCTCGGTGCCGCCAAATCCATCGTGGTGGGCCGGGAAAACACCACCCTGGTGGCAGGCCGGGGCAAGCCCGCTGAAATTCAGGGCCGGGTCGGCCAAATTCGCCGCCAAATCGAGGAAACCACTTCGGATTACGACAAGGAGAAGTTGCAGGAACGCTTGGCGAAACTCGCCGGCGGCGTGGCCATCATCAATGTCGGCGCCGCGACCGAAACCGAGATGAAAGAAAAGAAGGCCCGCGTGGAGGACGCCTTGCACGCCACCCGCGCTGCAGTGGAAGAAGGCGTTGTCCCGGGGGGTGGCGTGGCGCTAATCCGGTGCTTGTCCGCGCTCGAAGGCCTGAAGCTGCAAGACGAAGACGAGCAAATCGGCGTCAATATCGTCCAGCGCGCCATCGAAGAGCCGACGCGCGTGCTGGCTGCCAATGCCGGTGCGGAAGGCTCCATCGTGGTGCAGGAAGTGAAGCGCCGCAAGGGCAACGAAGGCTACAACGTCGCGACCAACCAATACGAAGACCTAGTCAAGGCTGGGGTGGTGGATCCGAAGAAAGTGACTCGCGCCGCCCTGCAGAACGCTGCGTCCATCGCTGGATTGATGCTAACGACCGAGTGCTTGGTCACCGACGCTCCGGAGAAGGAAGGAGATTCTGTTTAGGGATTGTTGACTTCTATGCGACGTCCCAAAGGGATTAAAACCAGGAAGGCGGTGGCCCAGCGTTTCAAGATAACCGCCACCGGGAGATTCTGCGCTGGCGCGCCGGCAAACGCCACTTGCTTCAGACCAAAAGTCCCAAACGCTGGCGATCTTTGGGAACGGCCATGCTCGTCGATCCAACAAGTGTTTATCGTATCGCGCGGAATCTGCCGTTCAGCCACTAAGCCACCTCCGGTGCTCAGCGACAGGAACGTCGGAAAGTGAAGCATCCATTCTCCTTTCGGCCCGTGCGGAGTTCCGGCTTCAGCCGGTCGCCACCTGAAAACCGGCTCAAGCTGGGATTCCATGCATCGAACGGATGGTGTCCTGGGCCAAAATGAGAATTGCTGTGAGTGAAGATCCACTTCACTCTCAGCACTGTTTATGAATCACAAAAAATTCACCCCACGCGAGGATTACCGTCAGCAGGAAAGCCAGCGCGCCAAGGATTCAGCCAGTCTTTCGGAGCGGTTCCGGGAATTGAAGTCTTTGACGGTGGAGTTCGGATACTTTAGCCCCGAAGGTTTAAGTCGAAACCGCCAAATCAAATACACGGTCAATCCCAATCACGCCAAGGCGGTGTTCCGCCTGGATTGTCTGAACGACGAATGTGTCTGCGGCGATTATGATCTGAGTGAAGCGCTCGCCCAGGCGGTGGCTGCGCGCCGCCCCACAGTCACGGGTGAAATGTGCTGCCACGGCTGGCTCAGCAAATCCACTATCGACCGGATCCATTGCCAAAATATCCTGCGCTATAAGCTCAGCCTTGAGTATGAACTGCGCGCAGCCCCTAAAATTGAACGAGCGATTGAAAACTTGTCCTAACCAAGCCATGTCCGGCAGAAGCGCAAGGACTCGCCGCAGAGGCTGGTGGTGCCGACGACGAGACGCCCTAACTTTGAGGGCTTAATTGCGTCTTGAGGGCGGACAGCATTTCGTTGAAGAAACCTGCGGATTTAGGGGTCGTGGTGACGGTGGAATCGAAATGGACGAGCGTGGGCAGAGAGCTCTGCGTGGGAATGTCGTGATAAGGAAGAACGGCCTTGATACCCCCGGCCGGGCCCACCCGGGTATAGGAATCCTGCACGTGAATTTGCTTGGTCAACGTGACTCGATAGCCAAGTCGGCTGAGGAGCTCCTCATAAGAATTCGCGCCGTTCACTTCTTCGCAGAGCGCCTCCCGGTCGAGAGACAGGCTGTCAAGGATCGCTTTGAGTCCTTTGAAGGGTTCGCGGGACAAAACACGCTCAAAATCATGCTGCAGCGTTTTCGGGTCCGCCTTGGGTGGTTCGTTTGCCATATAATGGGTAAAGCGAGTGGGCTTTGGCTTAACAGAGCCCCCTCGCAAGATCAGTCCAACAGGGCCGATTAATATCGATTCGAACGGCTTCCGCCACCGCCACCGCCACCGCCACTGTAACCGCGACCGCCGCCACCACCACCACCACCTGAACGTTCTTCGCGAGGACGGGCTTCATTGACCGTCAGTGCGCGTCCCTTCCACTCCGTGCCATTGAGTTTCTGAATGGCCGCACTCGCCCCCTCTTCGGTGTTCATGGTCACGAAAGCAAAGCCCCGAGGCCGTCCGGACACTTTATCCATGATGACGTTGATCTCGTTCACCGGGCCGTGCTGCGAAAGCATATCTCGGAGGTCGTTTTCAGTGACGTCGAAGGAGAGATTCCCCACGTATAGTTTTGTGCTCATGATGATTTCTATGATTTAGACTGACTGCTCCTTCTCAGACTGTTCCCGAACATCGAGTTTCAAATCATCACTGAAAACAAATTCAACTGAGGATCTTCCATGCCTTGAAAAGCGGCTGGCTGTCTAATACACCGCACCTATGCTACGCGATGACAGAGAGTATGCAAACTATATTCCCATAATTCGGATCAATTACGGTTCCTTGTCAAGCGAGCCAATTTCCAACCAGAGAGATCTCACTGGAACTTACAGTGCGGTTCCATTAAAGTCCGGTTGCACGCGAAACCCGGGGTATCTCCAGGGCAGATGCCTGACCTGCCGGAGCGCGAGACAACAGCCCGAGACACTCGTCAAAAAGAAGCCATGCACCTGCCGGACCTTTTCCGAAACCCAGAGTTTTACGTGCCGTTCGCGGCCGGCGAAACCGTCTTTCGCGAGGGTGAACCGGGTGACCTGATGTATGTCATCATTGAGGGCCGAGTCGAAATCCAGATACGCGGAAACGTGATAGCGGTCTTTGGCCAAGGTGAGGTCCTGGGCGAAATGGGCGTGATTGACACCCAACCACGGAGCGCGACGGCTTTGGCGTTGACCGACTGCCGACTGGCCCCAATCAACGAGAAGCGCTTCTTGCTCCTAACCAAACAGACTCCCGAGTTTGCCCTTCACCTTCTCCGCGTGCTGACGAAGCGGCTGCGCCAGATGGACGCCTATATTGAGCGAAGCGACCGAGGCTAAACCGCGCGGCATGGCCCGGTCGAAGCGGATGGCGCTCGAAGGTGGAACATCAGTCAATCGCCAGGGAATCGTCGGGTGCGTGATCCCACCGTGAGACCAGCGATCTTCGCTGGCATGGACATTGCTCAAAAACTCCTCAATTAGCCCTGGAGAAATGTCGCTTGGGCGCGTGCCTTTTTGGAGTCTTCCGCACTCATGCAGGTCTGGTGAGGAAACGGCTGGCATGGTGGTTGGTGCGTGTCGGAGCGTGCGTGACCGAGCTGATCTCGGTCAACGTTTGACAACGGTTGATGCACCGATACTATTCGGAAAATTTCCATTGATTTTGGCGCTGAACGCGAAAGGCAAAATGTGGCCGCAAAAGACGATGCATTGCTAGAGACGTTGGTGGACATGGGGTTGGTGTCCAACGACCAGTTGGATTCAATCCGTTCCGAAGCGGATTCCACTGGGGAGGGGATTGTGGACACCTTGGTGGCCAAGCAACTGATTCGGTCAGCCGATGTGGCACAAGCCAAGGCGGCGCAGTTTGGGGCTGAGTTCATCAAGTTGAGCGACATGCGGGTGACCGACGACGTCATCAAAGCGGTTCCGCGACATATCGCGAAGCGGTTCAACGTGGTGCCGGTGTTCAAGGATGGGAATACGGTCAAGGTGGCCATTTCCGATCCCTCCGATTTGGACACGATCGACGGTCTGCAGCATGCCCTGAACATGCAGGTGGAAATCCTGGTCGCCAGCCCGGATGACATTGAATCTGCGATCGGCCAGTACTACGGGGTCAAGGACGATGCCGTGGGGAAGATGATCCAAGACATCACTGAAGGCGATGTCGAAATCGGCAAGTTCGGGGTCGCCGGAGCCGAAGACGATGGCACGGTCGTTGAAGCGGACGCACCGATCATCAAGTTGGTGAACACGTTGATTGTCGAAGCGTTCAAGCTGCGGGCTTCAGATATCCACTTGGAACCGCTCGCCAACCGGTTTCGCGTCCGCTATCGGATCGACGGTGTCTTGCACGAGATGAAGGGACCTCCCAAGCGGCTCCAAGCATCGATCATCAGCCGGCTCAAGATTCAGGCGAACATGTCGATTGCCGAGCGGCGCATCCCCCAAGACGGTCGTATTCAAGCGTCGGTCGGCGGCAAAACGATTGACTTGCGGGTTTCATGTTTGCCCACGAACCACGGCGAAAGCATCGTCATGCGTATCTTGGACAAAGAGGGCCTGAAGCTGGGGTTGGCCGAATTGGGCTTCTTTTCGGATGATCAACAGACCTTTGAACGGCTCATTGCTCTGCCGGATGGGATTCTTTTGGTGACCGGCCCGACCGGTTCCGGCAAAACGACGACCCTTTATTCCTGTCTAAACTTCATCAACCGACCAGACCGAAAAATCATCACCGTAGAGGATCCGGTGGAATACCAGTTGGCCGGCATTAACCAGGTCCAGGTGAACGAAGCCATTGAGTTTACATTTGGGGCGGCACTACGGGCCATGCTCCGCCAATCGCCCAACGTGATCATGCTGGGTGAAATTCGCGACTTGGAGACAGCCACGATTGCCATCAATGCGTCGCTCACGGGACACTTGGTCTTCTCCACTCTGCACACCAATGACGCTCCCAGCGCGGTCACCCGCTTGATCGATATCGGCGTGAAGCCATTCCTGGTGGCGTCATCGACCCGCGCGTTGATGGCGCAGCGGTTGGTGCGCAAGGTCTGCAAAAAATGCGGGGCTCCCTCCATGCCGGTTGAACGGGAGTTGCGAGCCCTGGGCATCGACCCGAACAATTTAGCCAATGCCAACTTCAAGAAGGGCAAAGGATGCGCTGACTGCAACAAGACCGGCTGCCGGGGTCGATTCGGGATTTTTGAGATTTTTGTGATCGATGATGAGGCGCGCAAGTTGATCTACGAGAAAGTCTCATCCTCCGTGCTCCGCATTCGAGCTCGAGAAATGGGAATGCGCACGCTGCGTGAGGATGGATCGCGCAAAGTGCTCGCCGGTTTGACGACCCCCGACGAAGTGATCCGGGCGACCGTCTTGGACGCTGATTAACGAATGGATCGGCGACATTTGCCATGGAATTTGCGATTCCGCACTTTGCAGAAACCAAGCCGAATGCTAATTCACGCACTGTAATCTGTTTCGTCTATGTCATATTCGATGTCTGATTTGCTGCAGTTGGTCGTCGCAGAGGGGGCGGCCGACCTCCATATCCGGGTGGGGATTCCACCCGTCATAAGGCTTCACGGCGTGCTTCACCGGGTGGAAGGCCCGCCCCTGCGGCCCGAGGACACCGAGGAACTCATGCGCAGCATCACTTCGGAAGAGCAAATCCAACACGTTCGAGAGCGAGGTGGAGCCGACTTTGGCTTTGCCTTCGGCGAATTGGCGCGATTCCGCGTGAGCGTCTTCAGAGCGAAGGGTGATTTCGGAACCGTCCTCCGCCAGATCCCGACCAAACTCCTGACCATGGAGCAAATCGGGTTGCCGCCGTCCGTCCGGGAACTCCTCTATAAGCCCCGGGGATTGGTCTTGGTGACCGGACCGACCGGGTCGGGCAAGACAACCACCCTGGCGTCGATGATCAACATCATCAACGAAGAACGCGACGATGCTCACATCATCACGGTCGAAGACCCGATCGAATATTATCACAAACACAAAAAAGCGGTGGTGACCCAGCGAGAGGTCAATGTCGATGTGCCGACGTTTGCCGAAGCCTTGCGCCGCGCCCTGCGGCAAGACCCGGATATCATCCTGGTCGGTGAGTTGCGCGACCTCGAAACCATGGAAGCGGCGATCACCGCGGCCGAGACCGGGCATTTGGTCTTCGGAACCCTGCACACGACCGGGGCGGCCAAAACCATCGACCGTATCACCAATGCCTTTCCCAAAGAGCAACAGGAAATGATCCGGATTCAGCTTTCGACGGTCTTACAGGCGGTCATTTCTCAACTGCTGCTGCCGCGCTGCGACAAACCCGGGCGAGTCGCCATCTTTGAAATCATGATCAACACGCCCTCCATCGCCGCCCTCATCCGAGACAACAAGACGTTTCGCATCAACTCCGACATCCAGACCGGCGCCAAGTATGGCATGGTGACTTTGGATAGTTTCTTGATGGACAAATATCTGCAAGGTCTGATCGCCCAGGAGGAAGTGATCACCAAGGCGTATGACCCGACCACCGTGCTGGCGAAGTTGCACGAAATCGAGGCCAGCAATGCCGCCGCCGCCGCCCACTAATGTTTTATGTCGGACTCCATCTCGAACCCGCTGCTCGCGCTCATCAAAGAACGAGGCTTAATCGACGACCTCCAGTTCGAAGAGGTCGGGCAGGAACAATCCCGGACCGGGAAGTCCATGGGCCAAATCCTGCAGGACTTCGGACTCGTCGATACCTTCACTCAACTCCAGATCATCGCCGAGCACTTGGGAACCGAAGTCGTCGAAATCCGCGACGCCGAGATCACGCCCGATGTCGTGCAAGCGATTCCGGCTGCCACCGCCCGCATGTTCCAGTGCCTCCCGGTCGCGATCTACGGATCAGCCGTTCGCGTCGCTTTCGTCGATCCGTTGAATCCCGAACTGATCAACGAGCTGGGTTTTACGTTGGGAAAAGAGGTTCAGGTCGTGGTGGCGGATCCAAGTCAAGTCGAGCGAGGGATCAACAAATTTTATCAGGAGACGAGCGAGAGTGTCAGCGACATCTTGCGGGAATTGGGAGCCGACACAGAGATTAGCAGGGAGGTGGCGGAAACCGTCGCCATCGGATATGACGTCTCCGACCTCACGAGTTTGGCCAACGAAGCCCCGATCATCAAGTTCGTCAGCCTCGTGCTTTTTCAGGCGATTCAAGATCGAGCCAGCGACATTCACTTCGAGCCGTTCGAAGACGAGTTCAAGATCCGTTACCGGGTGGACGGCGCGCTCTACGAGATGTCGCCTCCGCCCAAGCATCTGGCCTTGCCGGTCACCTCGCGTTTGAAGGTCATGGCCAACTTGAACATCTCCGAGCGGCGCAAACCGCAGGACGGGCGCATCACGATCAATTTGGGCGGGAGGCAGGTCGATCTGCGCATCTCCACTCTGCCCACCCAATTCGGAGAATCAGTCGTGCTGCGTGTTCTGGATCGTTCCGCGTTGAAGCTTGAACTGGAGTCACTCGGTTTTCCCAAGGCTATTTTCGACTACATGACGGACGCCATTCAGCAGCCCAACGGGATTCTGGCTGTGACCGGGCCGACGGGATGCGGCAAGACGACGACGCTCTACTCGTGCATGCGGCGGATCAACACGATCGATTCGAAACTGCTCACCGCGGAAGATCCGGTCGAATTCGACATCGAGGGAATTATGCAAGTCGCGATCAACGACGCGGTGGGCATGACCTTCGGCAAAGCGCTCCGGTCATTCCTCCGACAAGATCCCGACGTGATCATGCTGGGGGAAATGCGCGACCTCGAGACCTCGCAAATCGCCATCCAGGCGTCGCTCACCGGTCACTTGGTCTTGAGCACCTTGCACACGAATGACGCTCCGGGCGCGATCACCCGGTTGGTCGATATGGGAGTCGAGCCCTTTCTGATTTCCTCCACCCTGATGGGGGTCCTCGCTCAGCGATTGGTCCGGACGATCTGCAAAAAATGCCGGACCCCTTTCGAACCGACCGATACCCAGCTTTCGCTGATGAATCTCTCGCCTCATGATATCGGCGATAAAGCATTTTATTACGGCCGAGGTTGCGCGGCCTGCAACGACACCGGCTACCGGGGCCGGAAAGGCATCTATGAATTGCTGGCCGTGACTGAGCCGATTCGTGCGTTAATCAACGAGCGGGCTCCCACGGTGGTGATTCGCCAGAAAGCCGTCGAACTGGGCATGGCCACGTTGCGCGAGGACGGCCTGCGCGGAATATTTGACGGTGACACGACGATCGAAGAAGTGCTGAAATACACCTAAACGGCAACCCAAAGAAAAGGTGACTTATGCCTAAATTCAACTATGTGGCCATGGATTCCCGGGGCAAAGAGACCAAGGGAACTTTGGAGGTGGCGAGTCAAAATGAGGCGATTGCCCGGCTTAAAGAGATGAATTATTTCCCGACCAAAGTGGTCGAAGCCGAGAAGGTCAAGGAAAAGCCCGGCAAAGGGCCAAAGTCACCGGAAAAGGGAGCCAGAAAGAAGGGAGAAATTCGGCTTCCCTCGATCAAAATCCCGGGATTCGGAGGCAAGGTCAAGGCCAAGATCTTGTGTTCTTTCACCCGCCAATTGGCCACGTTGGTGGACGCGGGACTGCCCCTGCTGCGCGGCCTGCGGGTGTTGGAGAGACAAGAGAAAAATCCGACGCTCCGGCGCATTCTCGGCGATTTGGCCGTGTCCATTGAAGGCGGCAGCACGTTTTCCGAGGGTTTGGCGCAGCACCCCAAGGTTTTCAATCGGCTGTTCGTCAACATGGTCAAGGCAGGCGAACTCGGCGGCGTCCTTGAAGTCGTATTGAACCGTCTCGCCGAATTCATGGAAAAGGCGGAGAAGATCAAAGGCAAGGTCATCGCGGCCATGTTTTATCCTGCGGCTGTTATGACCGTAGCCGTCGGCATTCTCGCGTTGCTGATGATCGTCGTGGTGCCAAAGTTCAAGACCATCTTCGCGGACATGCTCGACGGAGCCTCCATGCCCGGCTTTACCCTCTTTATTCTCGGCATCAGCGACACAGTGAAGAACTACTCCATCTTGGAGGTCAACTTCTTCCCTTACTATATCCCCGGTCCGGTCGTTTGGGGCATTGTCGCGTTTGGGGTGGTCTTCAAGTTGCTCGTCCGAACCAAGATTGGCCGCCGACTCTTCGACAGATCGAAGCTGCATTTCCCGGTGCTCGGACCCGTCATCACCAAAGTGGCGATCTCCCGATTCACCCGAACTCTCGGAACCCTGGTGAGCAGCGGGGTGCCGATTCTGCAGGCTCTGACCATCGTCAAAGAAACTTCCGGAAACGTGATTGTGGGCGCCGCGGTCAGCGCCGTCCATGAGAGCGTCAAAGAGGGCGAAACGATCACCGCCCCGCTCGAAGCCTCTAATGTATTCCCCCCGATGGTCATCAGCATGGTGGACGTCGGCGAACAAACCGGCGCTCTGCCCGAAATGTTAATGAAAATCGCCGACAACTTCGACGATGAGGTTGATAATGCGGTATCCGCCATGACGTCGTTGCTGGAACCAATCATGATTGTGTTTCTGGCCGTCATCGTCGGAAGTATCGTGATCGCGCTCTTCCTCCCTCTGATCACCCTGATCGACAAACTTGGATCAGAAGGCGGCGGCGGCGGCGGAAAGGGCGGCGGCGACGAGTAAGACTGGAATGTCAGCAAGTGGAATGGCCACCGACGTCTCTCGGTGGCCATTTTCTTTGACAGATTCTGAAGAATTATTTGACAACTCGATGCCGATGTGTGTAAATACAATGTAATCACATTGCATTGGCGTTTGATTTACAGTCTGTCCGATAATGGAGTTTGATTGGAATAATACGCCGTTTGAATGGGATGGTTCTTTGACGCCGCGGGATGTGGAAGAATCCTTTGAGGATCCGTTTGCGGTCCGTTTACTTCCGGATTCGGCACGGTTCTCGACTCAAGCCCGGTTTTTCAACCTGGGAAAGACCGCCGGAGGGATTGGTGTTTTTGCCGTTTATCGGACGAACGGGAAACTAATCCGCGTGATCTATGCCCGACCGTTCGTCCAGGAAGAGCAGTTTTTCTATCAACGGAAACTTAATAAAACCTTGTCGCAACCGGGTTAGCGGGGGGCGGGATTTGGGTTCGGCTGCGTCTCTGACGGAAACGACGGTTTCATGAATCTGATCACCAACTGGGAAGACGTGCCGCTGTTCGACAGTGAAGACTCCGAGGCGGCATTCTGGTCCGAAGGTCGGATTGATGTCAGACTGATGGAAGGCGCAGTGGCGGCGAGTTCGGAAACCGCCGAGTCGGTCACGATCACTTTGCGCATTGATCCCAGAATGCTCGCTCGGATCAAACGGCTGGCGCGATCGCGGTTCCTGAATTATCAGAGCATGATTAAACAGTGGTTGAGCGAACGGATGGAACAAGAATTGCGGGAAAGATAGGCGGTTCAGATGATCAGAAATCAACCAAACTCGAGCCCGATCCTTGCCTCGCTGACGAAGCGCGACAATTCGCGCGACTTTCTCGATCAACCGACCTCCGCCTTCACGCTGGTTGAGCTGTTGGTCGTGATCAGCATCATCGCACTCTTGGCGAGCCTCACGGTCGGATTGAGCGGACTGGCCTCGAGGAAAAGCAAGGAATCCCGCGTCAAAGGAGATCTTAGCCGACTCGATACCGCGATCGAAAGCTACAAGGCGTCGATCGGGTCCTATCCTCGCGATAATCCGGGCCGACCCTCCACCAATCAGCTCTTTTACGAATTGAGCGGCACTTACTACATTCAGAACAGCCAGCAGCAGGCAGGGCAATTTCAGATCCCGACTCGGACAGACGCCATCAGCGCGAGCGTCGTCACCCGCTTTTTCAACGCGCCCGGCTTCGGAAACTCCGTCCGCAAGGGCGACAAACTCCGCTTCACCGAGGAGTTCAGGTCATCACAGTATAAGGCGATTACTCCGGATCCCCCGGTAGAGATCCTGACCGTCGCCGTGAATGGACCCAAAACCTTTGCCTACGACGGACGGGTCGCTCCCCTGCCCATCCGCGCCGCCGATGGGACAGAGGTGAATCCGTGGCTCTATGACTCGTCATCAGCGATTCGGAATAATCGGAGAGGATTCGATCTCTGGACCGAAATCGTGATTGGGAAGAACGTCCTTCGGTTCAGTAACTGGGAAAAAGGCCCCGTCCCGGTTGGGCAGACACGCTGAGGATTGAAATGAACTTGAGCCCGATATGTGATCACTCCAATTCGCTGGAAATCAATTGGATTTCCTGCGAATGGCGACCGGTCATCGCCGGATTGTCCTCAGCCCATCCGAGTGTCTCGAAGGCCCGGAGTTTCCGACACCGCTCCGCTCGGGTCGCTCCGACGCCCGCCAACGGTGAACCATCCCAGGAAACGCTGTTCCATCGGGCCCTTCATCTGAAAGTCCCATGTCGGAAACCGAGAAAACCCTCCCCGCTTCGTCGTCCATCGAAACCAAGACTATGAACAAATCCTTCATTCGCTCTCGACCGGCGAACCAGGCATTCACGCTGATTGAACTGCTGGTCGTCATCGCCATCATAGGTATTTTGGCGAGTTTGCTGCTGCCCGTGGTCAGCAAAGCGAAGGTCAAGGCCCAAGTCGTCAAGGCCAAGACCGAAATCAGCGATATTGTGGGAGCGATCAACTCCTATCACTCCACCTATGGCCGATATCCGGCTTCCCAAGACACTCGCGCAGCGTTGGGCGACGTGATTGAAACCAGCCCTGATTTCACCTGGGGCACCGTCTATCGCGGTGCTGCTTGGAAGAACAGGAAAGGTCAAGACATACGAATCGAAACCGCCCGACTCAATACCAGGAACCAGACGGACAACCGCGAACTGGTGGCCATCCTTGAGGACTTGACCAATTTTCGCAACGGTCAGATCACCCCTAATGCCGGGCATACGCTTAATCCCCAAAAGACTTCATTCCTTCGAGCCAAAGATGTGGATGGTCTGCGCACTCCAGGAGTCGGAACGGAAGGCGTGTATCGGGATCCGTGGGGGAACCCTTACATCGTGACGATCGATTTGAACTACGACGACAACTGTCGCGACGGCTTCTATCGATCAGACCGGGTTTCAGCCAATCCCAAGGCTTCGACCGGCCTGAATGGATTGTTCCGAGGCAAACTTCCAAACGCCTGGGAGCTTCGGACCGGCGTGATGGTATGGTCGCTCGGACCCGATGGCTGGGCGGACGCCTCATCCACGGCCACTCTTGGCGCCAACAAAGACAACGTCCTCAGTTGGGGAAAGTGAGTTGAAGATGAACGGACTTCGAACCCTGAAGCAGCGACGGTCGAACGGCGGCATCCGAGCTCGCCGCGGCGGCGTCCGTGCCACAGACGGGTCCGATGGGATGGAGCAGCAAGGATTTTCGGTCAGTTCGGTTGGTTACGGTTACGGGTTGGCGGACACCCCCTTCACCCAGCTTGACCGCACTCTCTTCGGTCAGAGGATGACGCGAACGAGAGGGGTGAAGGGGACCGCCGAATCATCACTTTCAACTTCCGCTCCACCGCCTCAATCGAGCACGCCGTCGCATCGAATCTGTAACCTTTCAGTGGAAATGGGGAGCGCGCGCGCCCTCGCGTGCGGTGGTTGGCGCCCTCGCCGGCCACAGTGGCGCATTCGAACGAGTCACCGATTGAGGACCGAACTGGACCTCGGTTTCGACCGGCGAGGCGCCGGTCGGGACACGCGAGGGCGCGTGTGCTCCCCATTCCCCCCTGAGTACTTGCCCCGTAGGACGACGGGCGGCTTCACGCTGCTTGAGCTTCTGGTCGTCATGGTCATCATCGGCATCTTGGCGGCCATCGGATTGCCGGCGATGAAAGGGATTGGGCAGGCGAATCTGACGGCGGCGGCCAACCGGCAGATCCTGGATGATCTGGGTTTCGCCCGACTCCGCGCCATCAACGAGCGAACCAAGGTTTTCGTGGTTTTCGTTCCGCCCACGCTTCTTCAGAAGATGGATCAAGTCGGGGGGAACACGCAGGAGCTTCGTTCCCTGACCAACCTGATCAGCGGACAGTACACGGCCTACGCTCTGCTGGCGGAACGGACGGTCGGGGATCAGCCCGGGAGATCGACTCGGCGCTATCTGACGGACTGGAAACCTCTGCCGGATGGAATGCTTTTCGCGCCCTATAAATACAGCGACAACGCGGCCGCCCGTCGCCACCCCAATGATTACCTGCGGACATTTGCGACCAACGCTTTTCCCTTTCCTAACTCCAAAAGCGCGCTTTTCACGCTTCCCTACATTGGTTTCAACTCCCAGGGGCAACTCCTTTCGGGACACGACGAAGTGCTCGCTTTGGCGCGTGGAAGCATTTTCAACCCGCGAGACAATCGCGGGCAACTCCTCCGCGCGGCGCCCGATGTGCAGTTGACGCCGCCCGGTGCCACAACCAACAACTTTCAGTTCGTGCGAATTAATTGGCTGACCGGCCGGGTCAAGATGGAACTTCCCGAGCTCAAATAATGAAACCAGGAAATCCAACGAACCATCGCCAAATATCCGGCACTTGCCTGAGCAGGGTCGTGGGATCCCGCCGGTTCCAAGACGAACTTCGCACGCACCACGAACCCATCCACCGGTGGGGCGAGACGCTGTCGAGCCCTGGAATCGTGTTTGGCGGAAAAGTCAGGGCTCGACGGAGTCTCGCCCCACCTCGGTTCATCGAGAACCTCCAGGTGCCTTCCAGGAGCCTTGGGGCCATGAGTCGAGCTCTTGCGCGTGAGCGTTTTGGAGTGAGCCGGCCCTCCGGCGCTTTGGCGGACTTTCTCGAAAGCGGCAGAGGACTGCCGCACTCCAAAACCGGGCGGCGCAAGGAGAACCCCGCCCAAGCCGGCTTCACGATGATCGAGATCGCGCTCAGCCTCGGGATCATCGCGTTCGCCCTGGTCGCCCTGATGGGGGTGTTGCCGTCCGGGGTCAAAGTGCAGAAAGAAAACCGGGAAGAGACCATCATCAATCAGGATGGCGGATTGATTCTCGAAACCATTCGCAGCGGGGCCAAAGGCGTCGATTTCCTGACCAACCATTTCGAAGCCATCGTGGCTGGGCACGTCGGCAATGTCAGCCTGAGCTTCACCAATCGACTCTATCCCGGTCCGGTCGGCGTTACGACGGGCTCAGTCCTTCCGATCACGGACGGTCAGCAGATTGTCGGATTATTGAGCTGGCCCTACCGGCAATTCTCCCAACTCAACCCGAACTCGAGCCAACCCTCGACCTTGCTCGAAACTTCGGTCGTCGAAGCCCGGGTGCGGGCGATTTCCGGCGTGGCCAGCGACAAGGGCAAACAAGTGGGTGACTTTGCCTTTCGCTATCTTCTCCGAGTGGAAATCACGCCCTTCGTCCGACCGCCGCTGCAATGGATTCGCGACACCAAAGCGCTCGGCATTCTCTCGGTTGGATCTCGGTCGGAGATCGCGGCATCCCACGCCATGCTGAATAATCTCTACGAAGTGCGCCTCACGATGCGCTGGCCGGTTTACTTGGAAGGAAACACCTGGCGGACCGGCCGACACCGCAAGACGTTCCGCACTTTGGTGAGCGGAGAGTTGAATCGGTTTGTTCGTAACAACGCGGCCGATTCGGGATACTACTTCCAGCCCAATTCATTCTCCGCGATTACGAACATCTCGAAACCCCGTTTCTAATGCGGACATCATTTCACAGCCCTTTCCCGGTCGGGCAGCGACGCCGAGCCTTCACGGTCACCGAGCTGCTGGTCGCGGTGTCGATCATGACCTTGGTGGTGTTCGCGCTCTACCAGATGTTCAATCAAACGCAGAAGGCGCTGCGCGGGAATATTACCCAAGTGGACGTCCTCGAGTCCGGGCGCGCCGCGATGGAGGTCATCAGCCGCGAGCTGGAGCAAATCACCGCTTCCGGTTTGGGGGGAGCCACCAATTTCTCTGCCGGGTTGAGCCCCTATTACCAGCTACCCAACTACCAGCCGATCGTGCAAACGGATTTGGATGATCGAACCCCGCTTCGGACCAATGTGCTCCAGGAATTCTACTTCCAGAGCCGCATGACCAATACCTGGACCGGAACGGGCTATCGCGTGATCGGGGCAGACCAGGGGGTGGGGGTTCTATACCGTTTCTCCGTTTCCACCAATTTTCGATTTCTCTCGTCCAACAACTTGAGCCGCGCGTTTGCGCTCGCGCCGCTCACGGATCCGATCTCCGGCTTTGCCTCGACCAACTACCACCGCCTCGCGGACGGAATTGTCCATCTTCGATTGACCGCCTACGATCTGGACGGTCGCGCGCTGGCGTGGCGGTCGCCGAATCAACGGACCAATGTCCACCGAGGCTATCGGGTCGCCTGGCAGACCGCGGCCGACCAGCGGATTCCGCTGACCGAGAACGTGATTCTGCGCCAGGATTTATTCCCGAAGTTTCCCGACCAGACCAAGCTCATCTTTTTGAGCAACGCGCTGCCGGCCTTTCTCGAAGTCGAGCTCGGAGTGCTGGAACCCTCCACTTTGGTGCAATATCGGTCATTGAAAGACAGCGGGACCAAGATCGCGCAGGATTTCCTGAAAACCCGCGCCAGCCGGGTTCACCTCTTCCGGCAGCGGATTCCGATTCGAACAGCATCGCAATGAAACGTCACTCTCAGCGCGGCATCGTTCTGGTCATCACGTTGCTCATGCTTTCGGTGGTGACCTTGATGGCGGTCGTTTTCCTTTCGATCAGCCGGCGTGAAAAAGCGTCGGTGACCGTGAGCGCGGACCAGACGGACGCCCGGTTGATGGCCGATGCCGCCTTGGCGCGCGGCGCCTCGGAAGTCGTCTCCCGCATTTTGGCCAGCACCAATGCGTTCAACTACGACTTGATGGTTTCGACGAATTTCATCAGCGCGAACGGATTTCAGACGGACAAAGACGGGTTCAACCCGGCCAACGTCAGCTACGTCTATCCGGATGGGCGGCCGCTCAACAAGGACGAGGATCTCCTGCAAAACCTTGCCAACCTGCAGTACGATCCGCGTCCCCCGGTGTTCATCCCCTTGGACGAATTCGGCCGGACCAACGAATTCCGATTCTTCCTCGATTTCAACCGCAATGGACAATACGAACCGAGCGGCTTGCGCCAAGTCTTCGGCAATCGTCGGGGTGAGGTGATCGGGACCAATGTCTTGGTCGGTGATCCCGAGTGGATTGGCGTGCTGGAGCGTCCGGACCGGCCCCATTCGGAAAGCAACCGTTTCGTCGGCCGCTATGCCTTCATCATTCTGCCCGCGGGCAAAAGCCTTGACCTGAATTTCCTTCATAACAACGCCAAGAACCTCGACCGCAATCTGCGAACCTATGACTACAGCCGAAACCAAGGGATTGGCTCGTGGGAGCTGAATCTGGCCGCGTTTATGCGGGATTTGAACACCAACTCCTGGCGCGATTATCTGTATCGGACGAGCCCATTGACGCCGAGTCAGGGCGGCACCTTTGATGATGCGCAGGCCCTCCTGTCCTACCGTTATTCGCCCTACTTTTCGCCTTATGGAAACCGACTTCCACAAATCGATTCGGTTGACACTCTCTTCAACAGCAGCCGGGTGAGCGCCCTGCTCGCGAGCGATGGCATCGATTCTTACTCCGACGGACCGTTGGCGTTGAGCAACACCGGGCGCAATCTGGATCGAATTGCGCGCGACGCGACAGCGAGACCTTGGGCCGGCAGCCCCAATCCGCAAGGTTACTACGACGTTCAGGAAGTGTTTCGTCCCGAGGCCACATCTCCCCTGTTCGTCAAACATCTAACCGATCCGGGCCTGACGAACTCGACCTACGACCGCTACACGCTTTATCGGATGCTGGCTCAGCTCGGCACCGACTCACGCCCGGCGGAATCGAACAGACTCTATCAGGCCGACTTTCGGCAGTACTGGACGAACAAGCTTCATTTGAACTACCGGAGTGACACCTCGAACGGTCAAACGAATTTTGTCTCGTGGGATCCTCCCTCAGCCACCGCCACCGCCCAAACCACCGGACTGCAACCCGCCGCCCTGGCCCGCAACCCGATCAACTTCTTTTACCAAACCGCCGACCGAATGCTCCGGGCCAATTTGAACACAAACGTGTTCCCGAACTCCCCCGGCCCGCGGTTGACGGCCTTCTCCATGGGGATCACCCCCGTGCGAACCCATTTCTCATTGACCAACATTCAGATTTGGCACGTTCCCACCAATCGCCTGCCCTATTACGCCACGAACAACGAATACAACGCGACCGTTCATCGACTCCTGCAAGTCGCCGCCAACATTTACGATGCCGGCACGACCCGTCTCTTGACGACACAGAGCCGGGACTCCATCCACGACTACCCATCCGTCTTTCGCCCCACCTTCTTCCGGACGGCCACCAATCTTTTCATCAATGGTTACGTGGAAGAGCGGAGCACCAACGTGCTGAACTACCCGTGGGCCTCGATCGAGCAGATCGTGCAAGACAAGAATGGAGATTTCCCGATCAACAGAGAGCTGCCGCCCGTGAACATTTACGGCATTCCGGTGGTCATCGGCGCGAAGAAGGGCTACCCGAATTTCAATGAGTTTTCCGCCGAAACCGCCGTGATGGTCAGTCGCAAGCTGGAGGTGCTGCGGCGGGGCGTCGGGCTCTTTCAAACCAACCAGATGCACGTCATCGGCATCTCGAACATCTTCGGCGTGGAAGCCTGGAATTCCTACTCCAACCGGTTTCAGCGCCCCTTGGAGCTGCGGGTGACGAATCGTTTCTCCGTCAGCCTATGGCACGCCGTGAGCAACACCGTCCGCCTTCTCCGCTATGGCAATGGCATGGTGGGCAACGCGCTCTCCTTGACCAACTGGCCGGGAAGTTTCGCGAACTATGGCGTGATCAACACCAATTCCTTTATTCTCCCGATTCACACCAATCTCTTCTTCCTCACCAATTCGGCCTACTTTGCCAACCGTCAGCCTAATCTCGCCGACCCGCGCGCCACGAACAATTTTGAGAACAGCTTCGATCCGCCGCGGTTATTCCTGACCGTCACGAACCGGATGCAATACATCCTGATCGACAAAAGTGTCGTGCCGCACCGGATCATCGATTTCGTGAATCTCGATAATCTCGTCACCGACATGGACATCTCGGCCGGTTTGGTGGGCGAGACTGCGTCCGTCTTCGCCGACCGCCGGACCGGTCCGGGGGATTTGTGGAACACCAACCGCACCAGCAGCACCGCGCCGACTTCGGGGATTCTCAATCAGATTGCCGTGGCGTTGGGCGATCCGCGAGTGAGCGAGGATATTTGGCGCAGCCACCTTCCAGGCTCCGGCCAAGGCGACGACAAGAACTTCGCGATCCAGAAATTCCGGGAATTTTTCACCCCGACCTCAACCAATCTCGCCATGCAGGTTCCGTTCACTCCGGCCCGCAAGCTCTATCAGCGCAACACGTGGCAGGTGAACGATCCGCTGGTGCATTACACCGCCGAAGACCTGACCGATCCCGTGCTGACCGCCGGTCCGAATAATGTCCTGTCCATCAGCCCGCCCGACAATCCGCTTCCGCTGTCGAACCTCGGATCGGTCAACGAACGTTATCGTCCCTGGGGCGGCAATCTGAACAAGCCCGACCCGAGTCCCAGCAGCACCGATTTTCGCATGTCGGTCAAAGACCCGCTCGTGCGCAGCTCGGACGATTGGGATTTTCCGACGAACAAGTTCGCCAGTATCGGCCTGCTCGGCCGAGTGCATCGCGGCACTCCCTGGCAGACGATTTACCTCAAGGCGGGTGTCGAAACACCAAGAATTTGGCTGTCGTGGGCCGGAAGCCTGGGCACCCATCCGACCAACGATTGGAAACTGCTCGACCTGTTCACGGTCGCCCCGATCGACAACGCCGCGCGCGGGTTGTTGTCCGTCAACCAGACGAATCTGGCGGCCTGGTCCGCCGTCTTGAGCGGTGTGGCCGTCCTCTCCAACTCGGTGGCGAATCCGGGGCCGGTGACCGGAGTGCGCTTTGACGACCGATTCATCGAGCCGAATTCGCTGCAATTGCTCCGCCTTGTGGATGGAATCAACCGGACGAAAGCCCGGCAGCCCGGCCAGTACTTCCGGACGATTGGGGACATTCTCGCCACCCCGGAACTGACCGTCGCCTCGCCCTTTTTGAACACGGCGGACGCTCGGCAGATCCAGCGAGGGCTGACCGACCTGGCGGTCGAACGCATCCCCCAACAGATTCTCTCGCTGCTGAAAACCGATGAACCGCGAATCGTTTTGTACGCGTTTGGCCAGTCTTTGAAACCCGCGGAACGCTCGCTGGTCACGCTCGCCCCCAAATTCTTCAATATTTGCACCAATTACCAGGTGTCGGGAGAGTTCGTGAGCAAAGCGGTGTTGCGCGTCGAGGATGCCCCGGAAAAGCCGCGCGTGGTCATGGAGAACTTCACTATTTTGCAGCCGGAATAAGGGGATCACGGGTATCATGGATTGATCAAGTATGCGTTTCGAAAGTCGAACCTGGTTTACATTAAGTTTGCTCCTTCTGATCGCGGCGGCTGGCTTCTGGCTCTACGGAAATCGGTATCAGTCGCAAAAGAAATCATCCTCCCCGGCTGACCCGCCAGCCGCAGCTCAACCGAAGACTTCCCAGATCCATTCGCCAACGCCTCCGTTTCCACTCTTATCCAGCCTGACGGCGAGCCAACCACCACCAGTCTCCTCCCCGGCTTCTGCGGCCGTTCTGCCGGTTGGAAATGCCACCACGATCATTGCTTCCAACGCCTTTCCCCTTCGCCTCAGCAACACCACCAAGTCCCTGGCTGAGCTCACCCGCTCGGAGTCCGCGATCCTGTTGCGGAACGCTCACATCGACACCTCGCAACCTCTCGACCTGGCCATTCCGGATGCGCTCCGCTCGAAGGGCTCGCCCGGCAGCTACATCGTGCAAGCCCGCGGTCCCATCGGTGATCCGTTTCGCGCGCGCCTGCGCGAAGTTCACGCCTCCGTCATTTCCTACATTCCGCACAACGCCTACTTGGTCCGAATGTCGGTCGAGGACGCGCAACATTTCGCCGCCCTGGCCGAGACGAAAGCGGTGATCCCTTTCGAGCCCTACTACAAACTGGAACCCTCGCTCTTGGCATTGGCGCTTCAGCCAGGCGCCCCGGCGGCCGAGCGACGACTGCGGCTCACCTTGTTCCCCGGCGTCCAGGCGGCGGCTGCGCCGGACCTGGCCGCCCTCGGAGCTGAAATTCTAGCCGAGGAAAAATCACCGTTCGGAACCCAATTGATTGTGCGTTCGCCCGTCGATCGCCTGGCTGCACTCGCTCAACTGTCGGCCGTGCAAGGGATCGAATCTTACCATGAACGGGCTTTTCTCAGTGATCTGGGACGGGTGCGGTTGGGGGTTTCGGCCGATCCCATCGTGACGACGAATTATCTCGGACTGACCGGCACCAACGTGGTCGTGGCGATCGCGGATACTGGTGTTGATGCCACCCATCCTGACCTGCGCGGCCGCGTCCTCGGGTCCGATCCTGCTCTCCTGGTCGATGAGGAAGGCCATGGCACGCACGTCGCCGGCATCATCGCCGGCAGTGGGGCGTCGTCAGCAAGCCTCAGCGCGCTTCCCAGCGGTTCCACTTCCAACGCCAACTTCCGCGGCGTCGCGCCCCGGGCCCGTCTTTTTGTCCTGCCGACCCGAGTCATTCCCGGAGTGCAACCCCTGGTTGCTGATGCTTATTTGCAGGAGACGGCGGCTCTGACCAACTCGGTGCTGCTCCGCCGCCGCAATGCCCCGATCATTTCGCACAACAGTTGGGCCTATGTTGGGGCCAACGAATACGACTCCGCGGCCGCCAGTTTTGACGCCGCCACGCGGGACGCGCTCTCCGAAACCACCAATGCGCAACCGATCCTCTTCGTCTTCGCGGCCGGCAACCTGGGCGAAGGCAACGCCAGCGGTTTGGGAGGCGACCCGAGCAGCATCTCGTCCCCGGCCACCGCCAAAAACGTCATCACGGTGGCCGCGATTGAACAATTTCGGAATTTCACCAATCTCGTCGTGACGAATTCAAGCGGGGTCCTGAAGACGAACGCACTTTATCTCGACCAATCGGACAGCGATGACCAGGTCGCAAAGTTTTCGGGCCGAGGCAATGTGGGCATCAGCCTGGAGGGACAGTTTGGTCGTTTCAAGCCGGATGTGGCGGCCCCCGGCTCTTTCGTAATTTCCGCCCGTTCGAAGGACTGGAAACTGGAAAACCAGTATCCGACGAATTCGTCCGATTTTGAGCTGCTGACCAAGCTGAACGGCGACCTGGGGCCAAATTATCGCTACGAATCCGGAACCAGCATGGCCGCGCCCTTTGTCTCGGGCGTTCTGGCGCTCATTCAGGAGTTCTTCGAGCAGCGGCTCCCCGCCGCCTTGCGCCGCACGAACAGTCCGGCGATGATGAAAGCCGCGCTCATTAACGGCGCCCGCTCGGTTGGATCCCGCTACGATTTCCAGGTCCACGGCACGATCAATTATCAGGGTTGGGGCCTGGTAAATCTGCCGAACACTTTGCCGGCGCTGCTCCTCTCTCAGCCGGAAAACGCCTGGCCCATTCGCTTCATTGATCAGAGCCCGACGAACGCCCTGGCCACCGGCCAATCGCGCTCGTGGAACCTTGACCTTTCCACCAACGCCCAACAGCTTCCGGTGCGCGTCACCCTGGTCTGGACCGATCCGCCGGGCAACCCCAACGCCTCCATCAAACTGGTCAACGACCTCGATCTGGTGGTTTCGAACACCGTCACTCACCAAGTCTATTACGGAAACAACATTCCGGGCGGCAGCAACTTCACCACCCCGAGCGAGCCTGAATCGCCGCCGGCCGGCGACCTCGTTAATAATGTGGAGAACGTCTTCATCCGGGATCCCTTCGGCTCGAATCTGGTCGTCACCGTGGCGGCGCGACGGGTCAATGTGAGCGGCATCACGGATTACCACCAGGCGACAAAGCTGACGAACGACGTGGTCCAAGATTACGCGCTGGTCATCTCGACCGAAGATTTGACTTTAACCAACGCCTTCACTCTTTCGCGTACCCCCGAGGCAACCCCGGCTTCACCTCCCGTGGTCACCACCATGACCAATGGAATCCCCCTGCTCAAACAGCGGGTCGGAGCGCAGCCCACTCTCCTTCGCGCCCGGGACGGCTCGGTCAGTCAATGGAATTTCTTCGCCTTTACCAATACTTACCTGACCAACACCTTCGCCACCCTGACCAACGGAACCAACGTCGCCTTCATCACCTTCGTCCCGCCCAACATCGGGGTAACCCGCAACCTCGAAGCCGACATCGATCTTTTCGTCTCGAAAAACCCGGCCCTGACCAATCTGGAGACGGGCGCGATCGACACCGCGCTCAAATCCGTCCGGCGGGGCGGCACGGAGTTTGTGGTCCTGACCAACGCCGCGCTCGGCGACGTGTTTTACATCGGCGTCAAATCGGAGGATCAACAGGCCAGCGAATACGGATTGATCGCGTTTTCCAGCAACGAGCCCTTCGAGCAGGATGACAACGGAACTCGCGTGCTCAACGGCTTTCCTTCCGGGTCCATCATTCCGGACGGCTCGGCCAGCAATCCGGGCGGAGTGCAGATTTTTGCGATCGGCCTGACCCCCACCATCATTCAAAGCGCGACGGTGACCGACATCATCGCCCACGAGGACATGGGCGATTTGATTGGAATTTTGAGCCATGATCAGGCGGAAGTGGTGTTGAACAACCATAGCCTGAACAGCGGCTTCTTTTCCGGGACCAACCTCTTTTTCTACGACGATCAGGCGTTCCGGCCTCTCCCCTTCAGCCGTCACACCGATGGGCCCGGCACTCTGAACGATTTTATTGGAGCGGAGGGAGCCGGCGTTTGGATGTTGAACATGGTGGACAACGCCATGACCCACACGGGACGGGTCGAGCGACTGACCATCCGCCTGCAACCGTCTTTCAATGGCGATCTGGGGGCCGCGGGTCCGGGCGGGATCGCGGCCGCCGTCGGTCCGAACGAACAGTACTGCTTCTTCCGCGATGTGCCCCCCGAGGCGACGAATCTGATCGTGCGACTTTCTGAGATGACCGGCCCCTTGCAGGTGCTGATCCGGCGGCAGTCTGCTCCGACGACCAATGAGTATGACAAGGCCGCCATAATCAATCCGCCGGGCGCAGATCTGACCCTGGGGCTGGCGGATCAACCCTGGCCTCTGCTCGCCGGGCGCTATCACATTTGCGTTTTCAATCCGAGCTCCTCCGCCATCGTGCAATTCCGGATCGCGGCCCTCGTGGAGTTGGGACTCGGACTGGACACGGGCATGACCATGACCATGACCAACGCGATCCCGATTCCCGATCCGGGGACTTTGGTCTCGACCTTCGACGTTCTTCCGGACAAGGAACTGGTCGATGTCCAAGTGGGCGTGCGCATCGACCATCCGCGGGCCGAGGATTTGGTCCTGCGATTGGTCAGCCCGCAGGGGACCCGGGTTGTGCTGGCGGAGAACCGCGGCGGGCTCAACCCCTCGGGCTACGGCGCCGGTTATGGCACGAACGTGACCTACACCTACTTCACCGAGGAAACGAATCTCGTGGCGGGGTTGCAGCCCATCAAATTCCTCACGCCGCCCTATAAGAATATTGCCGCCGGACCGCCCCCCAACCGGCTGATGTTTGACGGCTTTGAGAACGCGACCAACGGAACCTACGCTTCCAACGCCACGCTTTCCGGCTGGGTCGTGTCCAGGGGCACCGTCCGCGTGTTAGGCACGAATAATCCGTTCGGTATCCTGCCTCGATCCGGAGCGAATTATCTCGAATTGGACAGTCCGAGAAATCCCGGGGCCATCATGCGCGCCTTCAACACGGTCCCAGGCACCGACTATGTGCTGTCGTTCGCCGTCCGACGGAATCCCGCTTCGATTGGAGGCTCGGCTCACGCCTTGCAGATCTACTACGGTCCGCCCCAGGATTTTCGTCCTCCCGACCAATTCTTTGGCGTGCCCACCCTGGCGTGGCGAACCACCAATATCGTGTTCCGCGCCGCCTCGCTGATCACGGCTCTGGAATTCAGCGCGCTGACTTCCTCCGGCCCATTCCTCGATGATGTGGAAGTGACGGATCTGGTCATCACCACCAACACGTTTGTTCTGCCCGAAGAATCCATCAATCTGCTGCGCGGCGAACGCACCGCCGGTCAATGGAAACTGGAAGTCACCGACACCCGGACTGGACCCGCCGACGGCTTGGCCCCGGCCTTGGTCGCGTGGCAACTGCAGCTCAAATACGGAGAACCGCGCCAAAAGGCGCTCATGCTGACCAACGGCCTGGCGTTTTCCGGCAGTCTGACCAACAACCAAACCAATTATTTCGTCGTCGATGTCTGCGACACGGCCCGCCAATTGTATGTCACTCTCAGTGGCACCGGCAAAACCAACCAGTTCCGCTTGCTGGCCGATCGCAGCGGTCTGCCCACGGGGAACTCCAAGGGCGACGATTTCATTGCCATCACCAACAACACCACCGTTGGCACCAACACGGGCATGGCGATTCTGTCTCTTCGCAACGATCCCCATCAACCGGCCCCGCTGCAACCCGGGAAGCGCTTCTTCCTCGCCGTGCACAATATCGGCACGGACGAAACCAATGCCTTCACCCTCCAGGTCGATCTGGACAGGGATGACTGTCATCGGCCGCGTCCCGTCACCCGCCTGCTCAGCGGAATCACCTACACCAATCGAATCTCCGCGATTCCCGGCTTGTACAACTATTACGTCTTCTCCGTTTCCTGCCTTGCCTCCAACGTCCAGTTTGAGGTCACTCCGGAGAATGCGGACGTCGGCGTCGTTCTCCGCAAAGGCCCGTCGCCGCCCCTGCCCGATCTGAGTTCCTTTGACTACCTGAGTGACCGGCCGGGCACGACCAACGAGTTCTTCAGCCTCACGACCAACTCGCTGCCCGTGGCGCTCGCCCCGGGTGACGACTGGTATCTCGGCGTCTATAACCGATCGGACTCGCCCGTGATCTATACCATTCGAGCAACCGAAATCTCCGGCATCGGCACCGGACGGGCGGGAACTAATATCGTCGTCCTGACTAATGCCATCCCGCTGGACTATGTCCTCCAATACTGTCCGCTCTACACAAATTACTTCCGGTTTTCGGTCACCAATCCCGTTCCGGCCCTTCGCTTCCAAGTGACCAACACGACCGGAGACGGCTTCCTCTTCCTCGGTTTCAAAGACCTGCCCACGAGCACCAATTTCTTCGCCAGCAATACCGTCGCCACGACCACGGGCGGCATGATCATCGTTCAAACGAACGTCTTCCAAACGGATCTGCGGGGCGATTGGTATCTTCAGACGATCAGCACCTTGCCCATTAACTTCAGATTAACGATTCAAGCGGAGACGCTGACGGAGATCCCGGCGCGACCGTCCGATTCATTCATCCATCCGGTCTTAACCATCACCGGAACGAATCTCTGCCTGAGTTGGCCGTCGCTCATCGGGACGAACTACTACGTCCAGGCTCAAACCAACATCACCGACGCGACCTGGAATCGGATCTCGCCAGCCATTGCCGGGACGGGAGCCCGCAGCCAGTTCTGCCTGAACCTGCCGACTCCGTATCGGTTTTTCACCATCGCCGCCGTGGCGGGAACTCAGCCGCCCCCACCCCCACCGACCCAAACCATCAACGTCTCGGTCGCGGTAACTCGAACTAACCTCTGTCTAAGTTGGCCGGCGGTCACTGGCACATCTTATTACATCCAGGCCAAGACCAACCTCGAGGACGGCCTCTGGACTCGCGTTTCCACCGCGATCACGGCGGGCGGGACGAATAGCCAATTCTGCCTCAGCCTGCCCACGCCGTATCGATTCTTCCGTGTCGAAGCTATCGGTGGCACCCAGCCCCCGCCGCCGCCGCCGAGCCAAGCCATCAATGTCACGGTGAACGCCAGCCGCACCAATCTCTGCCTGAACTGGTCATCACTCATCGGCACGAATTATTTCGTCCAAGCCAAGACCAACCTCGAGGACGCCACCTGGAC
>CAYHFE010000004.1:0-6602 GCA_964355375.1 uncultured Verrucomicrobiota bacterium | reverse complement strand
TTTCGTCCAAGCTAAGACCAACCTCGACGATGTCACCTGGACCCGGGTTTCCGCTACGATTACGGCCACCGGCACGAACAGCCAATTCTGTCTCCCCGTGCCCACGCCTTATCGATTCTTCCGCGTCGAGGTTTCCAGTGCCGCACCTGCTCCGCCCCCTGTTATCACCCCTCTGGCCAACGGCGTCCCCTACACCAATACGATCGCTTCATCCGCGACGGCTCTCGATTACTTCCGGTTCACGGTTTCGACCAACGCCGTGAGCGTGGCTTTCGAGTTAACCCCGCGCAATGGGGACCTGGGTCTGGTCGCAAAGAAAGGGCAGCCTTTGCCGGACCGGGTCAGTTACGCCTATCTCGCGGACAAGCCCGGCTTGACCAACGAGATCATTCAGATCGCAACGAACTCTCTGCCGGTTCCGCTCACGGCCGGAGATTGGTACTTGGGCGTCTTCAACAAATCGACCAACGCAGTGGCCTACACAATCCGCGCCGTGGAAACCGCCGCCGCTCCTCCGACCACCAACCTGACCCTGACGTTGAATGCGCCCCTGCTCGTCGGGAGCAACAATCTGTGCGTTGCCTGGAAGTCCGGCAACGGTGTCGCCTATCGGGTCCAAGGGCGGGAAGAAGTCGCCGCCGGTGGTTGGACAAACCTGTCGGGTGCCATTACGGCCACCAACGCGACCACGACCTACTGCATCACGCTCCCAAGCCGTTACCGGTTCTTCCGGATCATCGAAGACTCCGTCACACCGCCCGCGCCGTCGGGAGTGCGTCTCAGCACTCCCGCCGTGTTGTCGAGCGGCCGGGTGGACCTCACGTGGGAGGCCACGATCGGCCAGCGCTACGAAGTCCAGATCAGTACCAACCTGATCTCGACCAATTGGGTGACCTTCACCAATCTCACCGCCACCGCCAAGACCGCGACGGTGCGAGATTCGGGTGCTGGGACCAATTCCGCGGTTCGATTCTATCGTGTTCGCCTGACCCCGTAAGCGAACCGAACCCGTTCGGAGCGTCGCTAGCCCGCCTATTTCACACTTTCCGGGGAGCACACGAGCCCTCGCGTGTTCCCGTCAGCGCCCCGCCGCCGAGCTCGATCGACGCGGTTATTCTCCGGGCCGGCGTCTTTCTTCGCCATGAAGGTCTGATCGCCTCAACCGATGGACTTGATCGGATCGGGATTGTTGAGATTCAGCGGAGAGTTATCCCACGCGGCTTCGACGACGAGTTCGGTTCCTTCGGGCAGGCGTTTGGGTTCCTTCATCTCGTCATTGTGCGGCCCGTCGTAGCGGTAATTGGGCACGTTGAGCAGGATTTCCTCCGTGCCATCCGGATAGCGCGCGGTGTTGCGCATCCATTTCCCACGAAGATGCCTGGGCGGGTTCATGGTGCTGGATTTTGCGTGGTAGCGACCGTCGAGTTCAAGCCTTCGTAAGCAATCGAGAACTGCTGGCGCGCCAGGTCATGAGTATCCGGAATCTGCTGGCACACGAAGATCTGAAAGAGCCGTTCGCTTGGAACAGCCACGAAGTCCGTGCTGGCGTAGCCGCCCCACGAATACTGCATGGCTTTGCGCTGCGTCTCGCCGGACCCGAGTTTGATTTCGGTGATGGCGAACCCAAGTCCGAACTTGAACGACCCTCCCACGCCAGTGAGTTGGTCGGTGAACATCAGCTTGACCGTTTCTTCCTTCAACATTCGCCGGTCCTTGAACTGCCCGCCGTCCACCAGCATCTGACAGAACTTCGCGTAATCGGCGACTGTTGAGAGAAGACCGCCGCCACCCGAGAGAAACTCGAAGCCGTCCTTGAAAGGACTCGTCGCGGCGAGGTCGAGCACGGCGAACTTGCCGTCGCGGACGGTGAGGCAAGAGGTGAATCGTGCTCGCTTCTCCGGCGGCACGGAGAACCCCGTGTCCATCATTTCCAAGGGCTCGAACACGGACTCGCGCAGGAACACGTCGAGCGACTTTCCCGACCATACTTCGATCAATCGTCCCAGCAGATCGGTGCTGTAGCCGTAAGTGAACTTATCGCCCGGATGATGCAGTGCGGGTATTCGCGCGAGCGCCTCCGCCGCTTTCTCGATGGTCATCTTCGGCGGAAACATGTCGCCCTGCCCCCAGTAGCGCATCCCCTCGCGCTCGTAGAATTCGCGCACTGCGGCTTCGTCTCCGTAGCTGTATCCGGTGGTGTGGCGAAGGACATCGCGGATGGTGAACGGACGTTTGGGCGCGACGCGGCGGGTTTCGCCGCCAACCTTCTCGATGACGGTGGCGGTCGCAAACGCCGGGATAAATCGGGCCACGGGATCGTCCAAACCGAACTTGCCTTGCTCAAGCAGGAGCATCGCCGCGACGGACGTGAGCGGTTTGGTCATCGAATACATGCGGACGATGGAGTCGGCCTTCAGCGGCAACTTCGCCTCGAGGTCGGAATAGCCAGCCGCATCAAGGCAGAGCGTCTTGCCGTCGCGCACCACCAGGTGAACGGCTCCCGCTGCCTTGCCATCCTCGATGGCGCGGTGGAGCCCCGTCCGCGTCTGCTCCAGCGGTTGCGGAGTGATCTCCGGGGCGGCGATCATCACCACCGACCCGTTGGTGGCGAGCGTGATGATTGCGGCGGCCCGGCCGGCGAATCCCAGGCCCCTCCTCCCGACGGATCGTGTGCTGAGTTCGTTCATGTGTTTCATTTCATCAGTTGTTCGTTGAGCCAGTCCAGGGCAGGCTTCATACAGAAATAAGAACGGACGACGGCAGTCAATCCTGACAATTGCGAACTGCGATTGACGAGCGGCGAACTCCAGGGAGTGGTCCGAGACCGGACCTTGGCCATTCGAAACTCGAAGCCGCTATCCGGGCCAACCTAAACCAGCTAATCTACCAGCCATGAGCAAAGAACGATTCATCGAACGCCAGACCGATGTGCGCGCGAGCGCAGCCCGCCTCGCCGAGGCTGTTGCCCAACCGGAAAACGACCTCATTCGCGACGCCACCATCCAGCGTTTCGAGTTCACCTTCGAGGTCGTTTGGAAAACCCTCAAACTCTACCTCGAACGACAGGGTTATGAATGCGGTGGCCCCCGCCCGACCCTCAAAAAGGCCTTCGCCGAGAATCTCATCCCCACGCCCGAGGCGGCCGATCACTGGCTCCAGATGCTCGAAGACCGCAACCTCACCAGCCACGCCTACGACGAGGCCCTCGCCAACCGCATCTACCAGCACATCGTGCAGGACTACGCGCCCTTGCTGGGCGGCATGGCTGACAAAATTCAAACTCTGGAATGGGACTGAACGCATGAAAACGCCCGCCCTTCGTGACCGGGATCTTGCCGTGCTCTGCCGCACTTTTCGCCGTTTCCCGTTCGTGCGCGAAGTGCGCCTCTTCGGTTCCCGCGCCGCCGGCCGGGCGCTCCGCGCCTCGGATATCGATCTCGCCATTTCGGCCCCGGACGCCACCGCCGACCAATGGCTGGAGCTCACCGAGGCTCTCGACGAAGCCCCCATCATCTACGAGTTCGATGTTGTCCGCACGGAACGCGCGCACAACCCCCGGCTCATCGAGAAAATCGCCCGCGAAGGCGTGCCCATCTACCCGGAGAACCCGACCGCATGATCGGGGCGGAGGAAAAGAGGCCGCACCGAATGCGACGAACTGACCGTAATCTTCGTTACGACCATCAAACGGGCGAGGGAGTCTGCCTGATCCGCATTCTTCCTTCATCATTCAGTTTTCAAGCTTCCGCAGCCACCCGCCGCCTCGCCGTCATGAACCTCGCCCTGCGCGGCATCGAAGCCGACTTCGGCCCTTTCGATATTCG
This sequence comes from uncultured Verrucomicrobiota bacterium, assembly GCA_964355375.1. Lineage (GTDB taxonomy): Bacteria > Verrucomicrobiota > Verrucomicrobiia > Limisphaerales > SIBE01 > CAYHFE01. The sequence goes on along the minus strand of CAYHFE010000004.1, from coordinate 2,778 downwards.
AAATTCGTCATTCGAACTTGCCAAGAACTGACGCGCCCGCTCGACGAAGCGGACCAACTCGTCGCCTTCACCGTGGCGTCACGAAAAACAGCGAGAGACAACAATGACTGACTCATTCGACATTCGAAAGCATCGCTTCGCCGAAGAGAATTAAGCTGACGGTGGAGATTGGACCAATAGAATCACCGTAATGATTCATCCCCCTTTCACTGCCACCCTCGTCTTGATCTTTTGCTGCACGATTGCCACCGCGCGGGCCGAACTCCCCGCGGATTACCGGGGCAAAGCCTTTGCCGATGCCGTCCACAAGGCCGGTGCGCCGAACATCCCGGGCATCGTGCAGTGCGCGCTCTACGATCTCGGCGGCGAAGGCATCGCCTATCACGACACTGAGACCACCAACAACGGCAGCGGCAAGCTCAACCTCGAACCCGGCCATCAGAAGGCCCACGCCAGCGCCTACATCTGGCATTTCCGGAAAGACGAAGGCGTGGACATTTCGTTCGTGAAAGACGGAGCGGACTTGAACCACACCAACCTCGTCAGCCCGCACATCAACCAGCTCTACATCGGCTGGACCGAGAACGGCGAGTGGTGCAACTACACCGTCAACGTCGCCCGCCCCGGCGCTTATCGCATCAAAGCCCTCTACGCCTTCCAGACCAACACCGTCACCTTCGACCTCAACGGCCAGCCCGCCGCCACCGGCCGGCTGCCCGTGCCGACCGCTCATTATCACCAGTGGAATTTCGCGACCATCGGCATTATCCGGTTCCCCGAGGCCGGCCCGCAACTCCTGACCTTCCACTACGGCAAGGGCAACAACTTCGCCTACTTCGAGTTTGAGCCGGTCGAGCCGCGTCCGCTCGCGAAGCCCTGAAGACGCGGGAACGGATGGGCCGCAACCGCGGGGCGGTTGGGGGTGTTTCGTGGACGGCGGCTCTGAGTAGATCGTGCCTCGCAGCCCTTGGGCTTTGAGAGGGAATCCCGTTGAGATTTCCGGATGGTGCGCTGGCTCGGAAGGGCTGAAAGCCCGAAAGAGAAGAGCCCAGGGCCAAGCGAGTCTGCGAGCGAGGCCCTGGGTCAAACGTCCCCAAAATATCCAAGCCCTGAAAGAACGAAAGAATCTGCCCGCCTGGTTGGTGTGCTCATTTGAAACAGATCTTCAGGCCACCTCTCGTTTCTTTTGCCACGCCCTCCCGTAGCTTCGATTCAACATTCAGCAGGACGAATTGAATCCTCTCGAAAGCAAGCGGCGGCAGTTCCAAAATGATTTGGTGAATCTCCTCAGCATCCGAGCTCGCGAAGAAACGCCGCCACCAACTCCCGGACTTGGCCAGCTTTTTCAAGAGTTCACTTGTCTCCGATGGGCTGGGTTTCAGGCGCACCACATGTTTGCTCAAATCGTCGTTGGGATCTCCCTCGCTTGTAAATCGCGTGGAGACCGAGGCCCATCTGCTCCGCCACCTCCGCGCAACTGTAGCCGTCGAAGTAGCGCAGCTTGAGCAGACGGCGCGAGGCCTCCGGCGCCGCCTCAAGGCAGTCCTGTAACGCCTCCATCTTCGCCCCCGCGGAATGCGCCGGCTTGAACTGCCACTCGTGCTCCAAGAGTTCGAGAATCTCCGCATCCAGGCAGATGGTTTCGCGTTGGTGACGGCGCAGCCAGTCGATCCCCTCGCGCCGCGCCGTGATGAACGCCCACGACAGGAGGGCGCTTTCATTCTCGAAACTGACTTCGCGCGTCATCGCCTTGAGCGCGACGTTCTGGAAAATGTCCTCGGCGGCGTGAGTATCGCGGACCACCACCCAGGCCGCGGCGGAAACGCGCGTTCGCCACTTCATCAGCGTTTGCAGAATGTCGTGTTCCGAAAGCATCGTTCCAAAGGTAAAAGCGCGGTCAGGCGTTTTCCTGACATCCAGCGGACGAACCAAAAGCCATCCGTCCAGCGCGCTTCGTCGGGGCTGATGTTGTGAACCGCGGCGTAAGGGCTGGAAGCATTCTCGGCAAGCGGAGCAGCGCCGCGAGTCTGCCAATCCAGAGCAAATGACCCGGTGAGGAAGACCGAAGTTCGAACGAACCATCGGCCCACCCGAATTCGGACTTCGGATTTCGAGTTTGCTTCGAGCTTCGTCATTCGGATTTGGGATTCCATTTCACCCTTTTGATCCGTATGGCCATGTCAGGCCGGCCTGGCAGCTCGATGCTGCGCCCCTCTTTGTCCCCATGGAAATAGTCCGACTTCTTCCCGAGCGTGAAGGTGCCGGGGACCGGCGTCACCGTCATGTTCCAGGTATCGAGCACTTCGGCGGTGAACCTGATTTCGTCCCCGATCGGCTGGCCTTGGCCTTGCGGCGGCTTGGGCAGGTGGAACTCCCACGACGTCGGAACGTTCTTGCCGAGATAAACGAGGCAATAGTCCGGCGCGCGGCCTCCGTATTCCGGGCTCTGCCAGTTGTCGATCGGCTCGATGCCCGCGGCCGGCGAATCCTCCAGCACCTGGCGCAGGAACCCGAGGGCTCCAGCGTAACTCAGGGCGGACGATCGGCCGCCCGGGGTTTTGTTTGTATGCTTTATGGATGACTTTCGAGCATCGTTTATGAAAGGCAGGCAGGAGACGCTAAGAGTCCGTCAGCGCACCTTTCAAAACGCCTCGGATTCACAGAAGCGTTGAAAAAATTGGTCAAAACCACTGGTTGCTATTGGCGGGGAAGTGGTGGTAGGAGATGGATTCGAACCATCGAAGGCGTAAGCCAGCAGATTTACAGTCTGCCCCCGTT
>CAYHFE010000003.1:0-51895 GCA_964355375.1 uncultured Verrucomicrobiota bacterium | reverse complement strand
CACGTGGCAACCGGCTGAAGCCGGGACTACATACTTGTCAAAATGAGAACTGCTGGGGGCCGCGCCTTGGGATGAAGTTATTTCCGAATGTTTCGTCCATAGTGGTGGGCCGAGCGGTGAGTTGGGCAGGCCGACCTCGGGCCGACCATCAGTTCAAACATTCATGAAAGCAGAAATCTACCGAGCGAGATTCGAACGGTTCGTTCCGATGCTTCCGGTGGCGGCCACGTTTCTCGCCGTGGCGACGCTCATCGTGTGGTTGGGAAGCCGCCCGCGCCAAGTTGTGGCACTGCGGGTACCGGGGACGGACCAATCACCCGGAACCGCTCAGGGGACCGGGTCGGCTAATCCCGTGTTGACCGGACAATTGGTTCGTTCGGATGGCCAAGCGGCGGAGCTGCCGGGGCTATGGCCCGGATTTCGCGGTCCCAATGGCGATGGAATGGCTCCGGAATCATCCGGTTTGCTCAAGGCCTGGCCACCCACCGGGCCGCGCGCGTTGTGGTCCGTCGAACTGGGCGAGGGCTACGCTGGTCCGGCGGTGCGAGCGGGGCGAATCTACCTGATGGATTACGACCGCGAGAAGAAGCAGGACGCCCTCCGGTGCCTGTCGTTGGCGGACGGAAAAGAGATCTGGCGTTACACCTATCCGAACCCCGTCAAACGCAATCACGGCATGTCGCGGACCGTGCCGACCGTGACGGAAAAATACGTGATCGCCATGGGCCCGAAGTGTCATGTTCTGTGCCTGGATGCGGCGACCGGGGAATTGCGCTGGGGGCTGGATTTGGCCCGGCAGTTTGGCGCAACCGTCCCGCCCTGGTATGCCGGTCAATGCCCGCTCGTGGATAACGGGACCGTCATTCTGGCGCCGGGCGGGCCCAAGGCGCTGCTGCTGGCGGTCGATCTGGAAACCGGCAAGACGGTCTGGCAATCCGAGAATCCCAAGGGCTGGAAGATGACCCATTCTTCGGTGGTTCCGATGGAGTGGGGCGGACGGCGCATGTATGTCTATTGCGCCAACCTCGGGGTGGTGGGGGTATCGGCCAAAGACGGCGCGATTCTTTGGGACACGACCGATTGGAAGATCAGCATCGCCACCATTCCATCTCCGGTGGTGTTGCCGGAGGGGAAGCTATTTCTGAGCGGCGGCTATGACGCGGGCAGCTTGATGATGCAATTGCGGGAGGAGAGCGGTCGGTGGGCAGCGAAGATTTTGTTTCGCCTCGGCCCCGACGTATTCGGAGCTACCCAACATTCGCCCATTTTCCATGGACAACATCTCTTCGGGGTGCGTCCGGATGGCCGATTCGTTTGCTTGGATTTGACCGGCAAGGTAGTTTGGGCGAGCGACGCTGGCCACTCGTTTGGACTGGGCTCATTTCTGATGGCGGGAGAGGCGATCTTCGCCTTGAACGATTCCGGGCGTCTCAGTCTGATCGAGACCGACTCGAGCAAGTTCCGCCCTCTGGCTCAGGCGCAAGTCCTGAACGGCCGCGAGTCCTGGGGGCCAATGGCCTTGGCCGGTGGCCGCCTCCTGGTCCGCGATTTTTCTCGCATGGTCTGTCTCGACGTGGCGAAGCCATGAGAGCCTGTTGGGAAAGGAGAACCGATGTCCGGAGAAGTGCTCTTCCAATCTCCAACTGCGGCGAATTCCTCACGATCAGAATTCGGTCTCGTCTCCGCCGGCTGGAATGGAGCTCTCCAACCGCTCCGGGCAAAATACGGTCAGCTTTTGACAAAACAGAGTTAGCCGTCTTCGGTTATTCGTTGGACAATTTAAGCGAAGTTCGCCTGGCGATTTCTGTGTTTTTGCGGAAATGAGCGTTATGGCCCGGTCGTCAAAGACTCATCAGAAACTGTATGAAAAGTGCTGATCCGAACCTGGTTCCGAATCGTCGAGACTTCGTGCGCGACGCGGTGCGGAACAGTGTGCTGGCAGTGCTGGCGATCGTGGCGGTGTGGGTGGCACGGACGCGGCAAACGGCCCCCGGCGGTCAGTGCGTGAAATCCGGCCCGTGTGGCGGTTGCCTTCGGGTGACGCGGTGTGATTTGCCGCAGGCGCGCGCCGTTCGGCGAGCTCAGACTGGAGGATGACTATGCCCGAGAATCCGGAGCCTCGATCGTTCAATCGACGTCAATTCATCCGACGCGGCGCGGCCGGCGCGGGAGTTGTGGTGGCGGCGGCGGGTGTCGCCGTAGCGGCTCGGCAGTTGCGCCGACGGGCCTCATCCATCACGGCGCGCGACGAATCCAATCCGTTCGCCTACGACGTGACGAGTCTCACCCGGACCGATCCGCGCTGGCTTCATTTCGAGGAGGTGGGCCGAATCGCCAAGGTTTTGGAGGACCCGCGCCGCATCGCCATTCGGGACGAGCGCATTTTCCTGGCGGCGGGGAATTACGTCCATGTCCTGAATTTGGCGGGAGTCAGGGAATCGGAGATCGCCTTGACCACGCCTCCGCGCTGCCTGGCCTTGGGCGAGGACGGAACGATCTGCGTGGGGTTGCGCGATCATTTGGAATTTTATGACCGTCAGGGAACGCGCCGGGCCGTCTGGGATCCCCCCGGAGCGCGGACCTGGTTCACCGGCGTGGCCATCGGGCCGAATGACGTATTCGCGGCGGATGCGGGGCATCGGGTCGTGCTCAGGTATGACCGGTCGGGAAAACTGATCGGCCGGATTGGCGAGAAGAATCAGGCTAAGGATGTGCCCGGGTTCGTCGTGCCCAGCCCGTTCTTCGACCTGGAATGGCATCGGGATGGCATGCTCCGGGTGGCCAATCCCGGCCGCCACCAGATCGAGATCTTCACGCCGAATGGGGACTTCGAATGGTCGTGGGGGAAGGCGTCGGCGGCGGTGGACGGTTTCTGCGGGTGCTGCAACCCGGTCAACTTCACGCTCCTGGCGGACGGACGATATGTCACCTGTGAGAAAGGCTTGCCGCGGGTTAAGATTTACGGAGTGGACGGATCGTTGGAGTCGGTCGTGGCGGGGCCGGAATCGTTCATCGAAAACCAGAAATCGACTTCAGACGATTCCATGTCCGACGCGACGCACGGCGGTTTGGATGTGGCGGTGGACGGGCGGGGTCGGGTTTATATTCTGGACCTGGTGGTCGGAGACATTCGGATCATGGCGCGGAAGACGGGGGCGGGGAAAGCCGGGGCCGAAGCGTCTTAGCCGTATGAATGCAGTTGAAATGGGTGAAAGGGGTGGAACGGGCTGCCAGCCCGTTCTCGGCGGCAACTTGCCGCCGAGTCTGGCCCGGCCATTGAAGTCACGAATCAGTGAGATTTCCGGCAGCAAAGCCTGTGGGCTGGTCGCCCACAGGAACGGGCAAGTTGCCCGTTCCACCCTGAACCGGACTGCATAGAAACGTCCTAGCGAGTGTTCGAGAAAGAAAACTATGGCTGCTGATCCCAAAGCGGGAGTTCATGTGAGCCGCAGGCAGTTCCTGCGCGACGGAGCGCGAACTGCGGCCGTGGCCGGTCTGGGCGGTTTGATCGGGACCCTGGCCACGCGCAGCGACGCCAAGACGACGGTCTGGCAGATCGATCCCCAGAAATGTCTGCGTTGCGGCCTGTGCGCGACCTCGTGTGTTCTGGAACAGTCGGCCGCCAAATGCGTTCACGCCCATGCCCTCTGTGGGTATTGCCAGCTCTGCACCGGCTACTTCGTTCCCGAGCCCAACGACCTGAACACGGGGGCGGAGAATCAACTCTGTCCGACCGCCGCCATCAAACGAACCTTCGTGGAGGATCCCTACTACGAGTATGTGATCGACGAAGATCTGTGCATGGGCTGCGCGAAATGCGTGGAAGGATGCAATCGGTTTGGCAACGGATCTCTTTTCATGCAGGTCCGGCAGGACCGCTGCCTGAACTGCAACGAATGTGCCATTGGCCGCGTCTGCCCTGGAGATGCCTTCCGCCGAGTGTCGGTGAACCATCCTTACAAGCTGAAGACATCGACTCATTGACCATGACCGGCCTGGTTTCATTTTCCGCCGCCGCGAAGACGCGGACGATTCAGGGCGACGGCGCATCCCGGGAGGAAAGTGCGCCGGCGTCCCGGGGGCGCCTCGCGGTGCTCTCACGCCAACCGGAGACGGGCCGTCCCCGCCCCGTTCAACGGCAGACTCACTTGAGTCACGGCTTAGCCGTAAGTGCCCAGTCGGATTCGGGGAGCACACGCGCCCTCGCGTGTTTCGACCCGCGCCCCGCCGGTCGGAACGAGAACCCCATTCAGTCACAAGGCGATGATTCATCGGAGCATGCCAACGTGGTCGGCGAGGGCGCCGATCACAGCAAGCGAGGGCGCGTGCGCTCCCCATCTCAACTGAAGAGATGCACCTTGGGTGTCTGGATTCTTCTCGGTATGGTCACGATGGGGATGCTGTTGGTCGGGACCGCCGTGGCGGAACCGCGATTCCCGCCGCCGGATTTCGAGGGCGGTTACCAAGTCCCGAGCACGCAGACGCCTTTGCCGCGCGCGGTGTCTTGGCATTATATCGATGCCCTGGTCTTGGTGGCGGCTCTGAGTCTCGCCTCTTATCTCGTCTTCAAGAAACGGTCGCGCCGCGCCGTGTTTGGCCTGTCGCTCTTTTCTCTGGCCTATTTTGGATTCTATCGCGAGGGGTGTGTGTGTTCGATTGGCTCGCTGCAAAACGTGGCCTTGGCCCTGGGTGATCGCGGCTACGCCGTGCCCTGGACAGTCGCGGTCTTTTTTTTCGCCCCGCTGCTGGTCAGTCTCTTTTTCGGGCGGACCTTTTGCGCGGCGGTGTGTCCGCACGGCGCCCTGCAAGATCTGGTCTTGCTGAAGCCGGTCAAGGTGCCGGCCTGGCTGGAGCAGGGCCTGGGATTGGTGCCCTTCATTTTTCTCGGCGCCGGGGTCCTGTTTGCGGTCACGGGGAGCGCCTTCGTGATCTGTCGGTATGACCCATTTGTGCCGCTCTTTCGGCTCAGCGGCAGTTTCAGCATGCTCATGCTGGGAGCCGCCTTTCTTTTGGTCGGCATGTTCGTCGGGCGACCCTATTGCCGGTTTCTTTGTCCCTATGGCGCCCTGCTCAAACTGGCGGCGATGGTTTCAAAATGGCGCGTGCGGGTGACACCGAACACCTGCACCCAATGCCGACTGTGCGAGGCGTCCTGTCCCTACGGCGCCTTGCGCGAACCGTGGGCTCCGCCGCCGAATCCACTGAGCCTGCGCCTCGAACGGAAGCGGTTGGCCGGATTCCTCGTGCTCTTGCCAGTCTTAATCGGTCTGACCGGTTGGCTGGGTGGCCGATTGAGCGTGGCCGCCTCGCGCCTTCATCCGGATGTGGCGCTGGCAGAGCGATTCGTCAGCCACGCGGGCCAGCCCATCCGCGGGGTCAGCCAAACCCCCGAGACTCTCGCGTTGTCCCGGGCGGAAAAAAATCCCAAGGAACTCCTGGCCGCCGCGCTGGAAACTCGGCGGCGTTTCGGATGGGGCGGATGGTTGTTTGGCGGTTGGGTCGGGTTGGTCGTCGGGCTGAAATTCGTCGGGCTCGCGCTCCGCCAGACTCGCGCCGATTATGAACCGGACCGCGGAGCTTGCCTGGCCTGTGCGCGGTGTTTTGAGTTTTGTCCGAACGAGCTGGTCCGGCGGGGGATCATGCCGGCGCTGGGTCCCGGCTGTGAAGCCCCACCCAGTCTCGCGACGGGGGAGAAGAGCCACTGAAACAGCCCTGAGCCATGTCCAATCCCGCCACCCCAACTCTTGCGGTGCCTGCCGTGCCCCCGGCGGAACCGGCCCCGCGCCTGGCCTTTCGATTGACCGTGGTGATTGCCGGAGTGTTCTCGCTGATGATCTGGCTGGCCATGATTCTGGCCCAGATCGAGGCCCGGCCCGTGGATCTTCTAAAGCCCGAGCAGATTCAGGCGGCCAAGGAGAAGTTGCGGCTTTCTCCGAATGACGAAGCACTGAAGACGCAGGTTCGTGAGCTCGATCTGCAATTGCGGCGCGGCTATTTCCGGCAGTTGTCGCTGACCACGAGAGGCAGTTATCTTCTGTTCGTCGGTGTCGCGGTGTTCCTGATCGCGGCGAAAATGGTTCTCACCTTCGATCGCCAACCGCCCCGGCCTCTGCCGAAGCCAGACCCGGAAAAACTCGTGGCCCGCGGCGCCCAGCGGGCCCGATGGATGGTCGCAGGGCTGGGCGCGACCGTCGTGTTGGCCTTTCTCTCGCTCAGCCTGTCCATCGGCACAGTCTTGCCCACGCGACTCGCCGAGATCGAGAAGTTGGTCGGCGGAGCGGAGAGTGGCGGGAGCGTGGTTTCGGCGACGGTCGATTTGCCATCCCCGGAGGAAGTGCAGAGCAATTGGCCGCGGTTTCGCGGAGCAGACGGCGGCGGGGTGTCGTCCCAAACCAACGCGCCGTTGACCTGGGATGTCGCGCAAGGGCGGGGGGTCATTTGGAAGGTGGCCGTTCCGGCGCCGGGTTTCAATTCGCCGATCGTTTGGGGCTCGCGCGTCTTGCTTTCCGGAGGCGATGCGGTGAAGCGCTCGGTCTATTGCCTGGACGCCCGCACTGGCCAGACCCTCTGGGAGCGGCCCGTGTTGAATGTTCCCGGAAGCCCGGCCCAAGTCCCGGAGATTCCCGAGCAAACGGGTTATGTCGCTTCCACCATGGCCACGGATGGACGCCGCGTCTATGTGATCTTTGCCAATGGAGATTTGGCGGCCTTGACCTTGGAGGGGAATCCGGTTTGGTCCAAGCATCTGGGTGTCCCGAAAAATCCATACGGGCATGCCTCATCCCTCGCGACCTGGCAAGGAAGGCTCTTGGTGCAGTTGGACCAAGGCGAAAGCGAACAGCGGCAATCCAAGCTCTACGCGTTTGACGGAGCCAGCGGGCAAATCGTCTGGCAACGGCAGCGTCCCGTCTCGACCTCCTGGGCGACCCCGATCGTGATCACGGCGGCCGGCAAACCCCAGGTGGTCACGCTCAGCGTTCCGTTCGTCATTGCTTACCATGCGAACGACGGCACGGAGCTTTGGCGCGTCGAAGGCATGAGTGGGGAAGTCACTCCGTCGCCTGTCTTCGCCGGTGGACTGGTCCTCGCGCCCAGCCCGACGGACAAGCTGATGGCGATTCGGCCCGACGGACAGGGGGACGTCAGCAAAACGCACGTGGCTTGGAGTTCCGAGGAGAACATCCCTGACATCACCAGTCCGGTCGGAAACGGAGAGCTGGTCTTCACGGTGACCTCGGGCGGATTGCTGACGTGCCACGACGCGAAAGACGGCAAGAAAGTATGGGAACATGACTTCGAGACCGATTTTCACGCGTCCCCGAGCATCTCCGGGGACCGGCTCTACCTGTTTGGCACAAAGGGCTCGGCGATTGTGACCGAGGCGGGCCGGCAGTTCAAACAACTCGCGCGCACGGAAATGCGCGATGCGTTTTTTGCGAGCCCGGCGTTCGTGAACCATCGGATTTATCTCCGCGGCGCGACCAATCTCTATTGCCTGGGCGAGAAGGAGGAGAAGTTGGCCAGCGCGCGCGAGAAGCCATGACAACCAGCGCGCCCTTGGGTTCATCGTATGCCAGAGATTGACCTCAGTTTTGTGGATCAGACCGTGGCGGAAGCCGGCCGGACGCCCGACGCCGTCATCCCCATTCTGCAGGCCATGCAGGAGCATTACGGCTACCTGCCGGAGGAGGCGCTGCGCCGGGTCTGCAGCCTGACGCAGATCACGCCGGCCAGCATCACCGGGGTTTCGACGTTCTACGACATGTTCCGTCATCGACCGGTGGGCAAGATCATTGTGCGTGTCTGCCGCGGCACCGCCTGCCATGTGACCGGCGCGGAACGGGTCGAAGACGCCGTCCGCCGCCGCCTGCGTATTCCGGCCGGCGATGACACCGATCCGGATCGACAGTTCACCATCGAACCCGTCGCCTGCCTGGGCTGCTGCACGCTGGCCCCGGTCGTGAAGATCGAGGACAGCACTTTTGGCCATGTCACGGCGGAGAAATTTCCGGACATTGTCCGCGATTTTCTGGCCCGCTACGATTCCGATCTGGCCAAGGGAAAATCGACCGAGGACCATCATCCCAGCGGCGTTCCGGGGGCGCAGATCCATATTGGCCTCGGATCTTGCTGCATGGCCAAGGGTAGCGATCGACTCTTTCACGCGCTCCAGGAAAGCGTCAGCCAGACCGGGGCCAACGTCACTATCAAGCGAGTGGGCTGCGTCGGCATGTGCCATCGCACGCCCCTCATTGAAGTGGCGGTTCCGGGCAAATCGAGCACGTTTTACGCAGGCGTGACCCCCGCCAAAGCCAACGACGTCATTCTGCGCCATTTCCGTCCGCGCAAGTTTCGGCAGCGAATGTCGCGTCTCTGGTCCCGGGCGTTGGACGCCCTCCTCCTGGACGATGGCGAAGAACGGATCGCTCGCTACTCGTTGAGTACCCGGGAAACAGGCGTGAAGGCGTTTCTGGACAAACAGGTCCACATCGCCACCGAGCACTTCGGTCAGATCGATCCGCTCAACCTCGAGGAATACCTGGCCCATGACGGATTCACCGCCGTCCGCCGCTGCCTCAATGAGTTGTCGCCCGAGAAGACGATCGAAGTCATCGAGCAGTCCGGGTTGCGCGGAAGGGGGGGCGCGGGATATCCCACCGGACCGAAATGGCGGACCGCCCGCGGGCAAATCGCCGACATCAAGTACACCATTTGCAACGGCGACGAAGGGGATCCGGGCGCGTTCATGGATCGGATGCTGCTCGAGTCCTTTCCCTTTCGGATCATCGAGGGAATGGCCATTGCCGCGATCGCGGTGGGCGCGCATGAAGGCATCTTCTACATTCGCCGCGAGTATCCGCTGGCGGTGCGACGAGTACGGGCGGCCATCGAAATGTGCGAGCAGCGCGGCTGGTTGGGTGAACGCCTGATGGGCAGCGCTTATCCCTTGCGTCTCTCGATCAAGGAAGGCGCCGGAGCTTTTGTTTGCGGCGAAGAAACAGCCTTGATCGCCTCGATCGAGGGACGACGCGGCATGCCGCGCTTGCGGCCGCCGTTCCCGGCGCAGTCCGGTCTCTGGGGCAAGCCCACCGTCATCAATAACGTCGAGACCCTCGCTTTGGTTCCTTGGATCATTCGGCACGGGGCGGACGCGTTTGCCGCCTATGGCACGAAATCGAGCAAAGGAACCAAGGTCTTTGCGCTGGCGGGAAAGGTTCGGCGCGGCGGTCTGATCGAGGTGCCCATGGGCACGACCATCCGGGAAATCGTCGAGGAAATTGGCGGCGGCGCGGCGGAGGGACGGCGCTTCAAAGCAGTCCAGATCGGCGGACCGTCCGGCGGGTGTGTGCCGGCGCGGTTGGCTGATACGTCGGTGGATTACGAATCGCTGCGCGAGGTCGGTGCGATCATGGGGTCGGGCGGACTGGTGGTGTTGGATGACGCCGACTGCATGGTGGATATCGCGCGTTATTTTCTTCAGTTCACCCAGGATCAGTCGTGCGGCAAGTGCACCTATTGCCGGGTGGGGACGAGGCGCATGCTGGATATTCTCGAGCGGCTCTGCACCGGCAAGGCCCAACGCCAAGACTTGGACGAATTGGAGCGGTTGTCCAATTGGGTCAGCCGGGGCAGCCTCTGCGGTCTGGGCAAAACGGCGCCGAATCCGGTCATCACCACGATGCGTTATTTCCGTGACGAATACGAAGCGCATTTGCGCGGCCGCTGTCCGGCGCGTCGCTGCCAGGGTCTGATCAAGTACCAGGTGACCGACGATTGCACCGGCTGCACGATATGTGCACAGCGCTGCCCGGTGGATGCCATTCCGATGACGCCCTATCAAAGGCACGAGATCAACCTCGATCTCTGCACGCGCTGCGATACGTGCCGCCAGGTTTGTCCGAGCCAGGCCATCGAGGTGAAATGAGCAAGCTGACCTGCTTGTCCCGGAGCGGGAGAGCGACGGGACAGCGATGAGTCTGATCACTTTGACCATCGATGGGCGCGAGGGAGGAAACGCAGCCGCCGCACCGGACCGGTTTCTGCGGAGCGAGAAAATTTTACGACGGGAGAAAGCCTTTTCCAGCATCATGGGTCGCCTGGAGGAGGGTGAAGTCGAGCTCTTCCTGAAGGGGCCCAGTCCGAGCCCTCGCGTGTGCGCGGGCTGCGGACCGGCGGACTGCAAAAAGTAGCCGCCGAGTGGGTGGCCGGTTGCCCGACCGGCGCGCTGGTCTTCCGCGATCAGATGCCCGGCCGCCACCCGTCTCGTTGCGGTGGTTGCGACGACGTTCCATCGAGCCCGGACATTCAGGAGCAGCGCCTTCGGATGGTGGAAGAAGCGAACGCGTAGCGACGGATCCGAATTGCGAACGGTGGTTTGATGATCATCCCCGCCATCGCCCTGCCGAAGCCGCCGCGCGACGGCAAACGCTGTCGCGCGGCGGGACCTTGAACCGGGGTTGCTGCCGCTTGACCTGCGGCCCTTGGTTGGCAAGCATCAGGTCTGGATCAGCAGTTCTCGTTTTGACAAGTATGTAGTCCCGGCTTCAGCCGGTCGCCACGTGAAAACCGGCTGAAGCCGGGACTACCTGCGTGGAACGGACCGTGTCCTGAGTCAAAATGAGAATTGCTGGGTCTGGATTGGCCGACCTTGTGCAAGTGCGATTTGATTGACACTTTACCGTAAAGCCAATGGCGAAAGCGGCGCGGTCGCGTGACACCCGAACGGCGGCTCGCCTTCGTGAAAACCATCCTTCGCGGACATGGCTGGACCGTGCTGGAGCTTTTGAAACCTTGAGTCTGGATGAGTTCCTGACGAGGTTCGCAATGTGGATTGCCTGGGTCAAAGTGTCGGACTGACCCGTTCATGTTTAACATTTTTACACTGTGCCCGTTGATCGAATAGTCCCCTTTTACCGGTCTGGCCCAAGTCGTGGGACTGACGCTGCTTTCACTGAGGTTCCCGCATGGAGTTCCATTGGAGCGGGTTGGCGCCCCCTCTTTGGCAACTATCATCATCTCGGATTCAGCTTGGAGTGGCATGAGTTCACCCGGGCCGAGCCCTTGGATTGGGCGCGCAGTTTTCATCCCGGAAGCTTGGAACTGTGCCTAAACCTGGACGGCCCCGCGACGGTGCACGATGGCAAAGCATCCATCGAACTCTCCGACCGGACGTTCGCATTTTATTATCACGGCGTCCCGCCTCTAATCGCCTGGCGAATGGCGAACAAGACTCATCGATTCATCACCGTCGAGTATTCTCCGGATTTTCTTGAACAACACTTTCCGGGCCAGGAGAGAGACCTTCATCCCATCGTCGGCGCCATCGTGCGCCGCGCGGCTTGCGTTTCTCAAGTGTCAGCACCAGAGCGGTTAGGTTCGTCGTTGCTTCAACTGATCGAAGGTTTGCGGCGTTGTCCGGTCTTCAAACCCGCACAAGAAGCGTGGTTTCGATGCAAGGCTTTAGAATTGGCCGCGCTTCTTTTCTTCCGTCCGGCCGGAGGTGAGCTCTTTTGCACGCGGGCGCAACGGGCTGCCCGAGAGCGGATCGCGCGAGCCCGCGCAATTCTGAAGGAGGAACTGGAACACCCACCGTCGTTGGAACAATTGGGGCAAAAGGTCGGATGCAGTCCATTCTACCTCAGCCGGCTCTTCTCGCAAGAGACTGGGCGGACCATTCCGCAATACCTGCAGGAGGTCCGCATGGAACGTGCGGCTGAGTTGCTTCGCACCGGAAAGTGCAACGTGACGGAAGCAGCCCTGGAAGTCGGCTATAATAGCCTGAGCCACTTCAGCGCTGTGTTTCGTGAGACGTTTGGCTGCTGTCCAGGTCTGTATCCGCTCAAGACGGCGACCCAAAAGGCGTCTCGGCATTAGCATCGCCCCGGCCGGTCCGAGGGGCAATGGTCAGACCGGCGGCGAGACGACTCGGTGGTTGTCCTGGTCATCATGTGCGGACGCTCCGGCGGTTGACGAAAGACAAGACCGTCGGCGGAAAAAGTCCAGCGTGCGCAATCCACCGACAATGATTGGCAATTCCCCGACAGCGGACGCGGGAGAATCCACTACGATGACGCCCATGAAACTAAAACGATTATTGTGGCCGGAATTGTTGGCAGGCGTTGTGTTTTTGAATTCAGTCCGCGCTGATGAGCGGCGCTTTACTTATGTTTACGAACCGGAAACGCTCCCGGCCGGAGCGTTCGAGTTCGAAAACTGGGTGACGATGCGGGCCGGACGTAACAAAACCGTCGGCCAGGAGAACTACCATCGCTGGGACCTGCGCCAGGAACTCGAATATGGCGTGACCGATTGGTACACAGCCGCGGTTTATCTAAACGAGAAAACGCAGAGTTTCCGGGATGGGGGGACTGGTGCAAACGACTCCGAATTCGAGTGGAAAGGTCTTTCCCTCGAGAACCGGTTCAACGTCCTCAATCCCGCGACCCACAAGATCGGCCTGACACTTTACCTCGAAGGCCGCCATTCGGGCGAGGAAGCCGCGGTGGAGCAGAAGATTATCATGGGCCAGCGGCACGGGAATTGGAAATGGGCTTTCAACATCGAGCATGAAACGGAATGGGAAGACAATCTCCGCAAAGTCGAAGGCGAGGTGGGCGCGAGCTTCGGCCTGGCGCGCGACTTCGGGAAACATTGGGCGCTCGGGCTCGAGTTTCGCAATGAAAACACTCTCCCCGAATACAGTTCCTGGGAGAATTCGGCGCTGTTCCTTGGTCCGGTGCTCAGCTTCCGCCAGGAAAAGTGGTGGGCCGCGTTGACGGTCATGCCGCAGATTTATGGCTGGAACAACAGCCGCAGCCCGGACGGCAATAGTCAACTTGAGCTCAACGACCACGAAAGAATGAATGTCCGCCTGCTCATTGGACTCAACTTCTAGGTCGTTCGATGCGTCCTTTGTTTCTGTGGTTGCTCATCGCCTTGGCGGTGGTTCATTCTGCCGCCTGGGCCAATGAAATGACGGCGAGGGAGATCACCGCCGCCCGTAAAATCTACGTGGTCAAGTGCGCCAAATGCCACCGGTTTTACGAACCGACGACTTATGGGGAATCGGACTGGGGGCTGTGGATGGAAAAGATGAACAAGAAGTCCAAGCTCAAAGGAGAGCAGGCCAGCCTGTTGAACCGCTACCTCGATCTCTATCGGGCCGGCCGATTGCCCGGAAAACCCCAGGACAAACTGAAACTCACCGCCGGTGGGACCGCCGCCCGCTAGGATGGGCGCCGGCCCGCATCCGTGCTCTCGGTCGCGGCGGGTGCGTGGGCGAGCGCTGCCAGGGCCGGTTCCACATGCACGACGACATCCTGGACCGACAGCGAGGACGACTTGAGACGGCGGCTGACAGCATGCGCGATTTCATGGCCGCTCCGGACGGTCAGATCGCCGTCCACCTCGACGTGGATTTCCACAATCAACCCCAGTCCACTCTTGCGGGTCCGGCATTTCTCCACCCGGACCACACCCGTCACCGCGGAGGCGATTTCGCGGATTTCCTTTTGCATGGGATTGGGCACGGCCGCATCCATGATCTCGCCCAGCGCCGTCTGAAAAATGCGATAGCCATTGAAGACGATGATCGCGCACGCCAGCAACGCCGCCCAGTCGTCCGCACTCTCGTAGCCTGGGCCGCCCATGAGCGCGATGGAGATGCCGATGAAGGCCGCCGCGGAGGTAAGGGCGTCGGAGCGGTGGTGCCAGGCGTCGCCCTTGACGGCGGTGCTGGTCAGTTCGTCACCCACCTTGAAGACGAACCGATAGAGGGTTTCCTTGGTCGCGATCACCAACGCCAAGACCAGCAAGGTGAACCACGCTGGCGCGTGATGCGGCGTGATGATTTCCCGCACGCTCTGAATCGCGATGAAAACCGCGGCCGCGAGCAGGGCCAGCGCGACGACCAGGCCGGCGATGGACTCCGCCTTGCCGTGACCGTAAGGATGGTCATCATCCGGGGGCAGGGAGGAAATCTTCAATCCGGTCCACACCACGATGGAGCTGACAATGTCGGCGGTCGATTCAATGCCGTCAGCGATGAGGGCGTAGGAATGGCCCACGATGCCGGTGACGATTTTCACAATCGCCAGGACAAAATTCACGGCCATGCCGATGCTGGCGGCGATCAGGCCCGCTTTGACAGAGCGCATAGAATCAGATCCGCCAGTCCACGGTGCGGACCAGAGGTGGCGGAGAGTCTGGCAGCCATCGCCGAGCCGTCAATGCGGTTCCCAGATCACCGCGGAACGGCCCGGCTGCATCGTCCCCCTCAGACGGTTTACCGACTGCGCAAAATCCAATCTAAATCCGACCGCAACCGGGGGTCAATAGGGTGGGGCGAGGCTGCTGACGAGCCGGCCCGCGAGGACGCTCGTTCCATCGAAATTGGAAACTGACCCACTACCTTTCAATCGGAATAAGTGCCCAGCGACTATTTCATTCCGGCCACCAGTGTCGGATGCGGCGTCTCCACCACTAGGCGAAAACCTGTCTGCCGTGCTCGGCCCAGGCAGGTGATTGGGCATCAGGCCATACGCAGGCGCTTGCCAACGACGGCGGACACACGACTCCCCGAGGGTTTCCGCAAACCGTTGTCGGTCGGCATCGTCCTTGAAGATGGGCTCGCGCCGATCACCCCGGTTCATCATCGGATAGATCGCGCCGGGATATTCGACCCTGAGTTTGCGAGCTCTGAGCGGCAGAATAGGACGCCTCCCTAAACTAGTCATTCAGGTGAATTGTGCGCCAACGGCGCAACCCATCCCAGCCTGGGGCAACGGCCCAGGTTCGAGGTCTGCTGATGTTGCCGCCGTGTTTGATTTCGCCTTCGAGGCCGTGGACGGCAAGGTTCAGAAAGGGTTCAGTCCTGACTTTCGGCATGTTTCTGTGCTTTCGTCAGGCGGTTCGGGGATTCTGGTGTTGCCGAGATAGAATGAGAAGAGCGACCGGGAGAGGCCAACTTCGCCGCCAGTGGTTTCGTGGTTCGTGGATTCGCGCTGGGCTGGAGCCGGATTCCATGTTCCCCTCAATCCGTGGAAGAGAGTGTTTCTGTCACTGTTTTTCCCGCGCGAGCTGCTCCTTCTGCCAACCCCAATCAATGCCTTCCGGGCCGTAGAATCTCTCGGGATGCTCCAGAGCCCAAATCTGTTTCCGGATGCGCCAATTGCCTGGATCCAGGTCGCGCGCCCGTTTGAATTGGACGAGCGCTCCCGGGGCGTTGCTTTGGTGGAGGAGGATGAGGCCGTGGGTGAATGAAACCATGGCGTCGTTCGGACGCAACCGAAAGGCCGCTTCGCACTCCGTCCTGGCTCCAGCGTACTCGCCAGCGCGATCCAGCGCTTGGGCGAGCGCGAGGCGCAGGGCGGGATCGCCGGGTTGGCGGGCCGCCCGATCCCGCAGTTCTGGCAAGGGCAGACTGCCGGTGATTTCGCTGGCCTGGCCTCGCACGGCGCTCACCGGCTCGCGCAGAATCTCCTCGACCTGCGTGAGGAATTCCTTCGAAGGGCCGCCGCCCTGCAAGCGGATGAGGCCGACTTCATCCACGAGATAGGAAACCGGTATCGCTTTCAAGCCGAAGGCTGCGCCCAACACGTCAGCCGCATCCACGGCGACCGGAAATGTCACGGCATATTGCCGGGTCCAGGGCGCCACCGCCTCCGGCCCTTGCAGGTCCACGGCGATGGACAGAATGGTGAAATGGTTGGTGCGGTGTTGGGCGTAGAAGGCCTGCCAGACCGGCAGGTCGTGGCGGCATCCTCACCAACTGGCCCAACTGTTGATGAGCACCCGTTGCCCGCGAAATTCATCGAGCGCGACGGGCCTGCCGTCGAGCCGGGTCAAGCGAAGGTTCGGCGCCATCGATCCGACCCGCGCGAGTCCGGTGGACGGGGCGCTTCCTCGGGCGAGCGGAAGCAACGCAACCTGGCGGCGGCTTTCATCGAAACTCGCGGTCAGATCCAGCTTTTCCACCAGTTCCGCCACCGCCACGAGCAGCGCCGCGCCGTCGTTCAGGACCGCCTGAACTGTCGCGCAACGCTCCTGGCCGCAGGCCACAAACTGGCCGGAGCCCGGCAGTCGCTTGATCACGATCCCGGCCTCGCGCTCCAATCCCGCAGCCTCCACATAATCCGCCCCCTGCCGGACGCGCACCGGCAATGGAGCCGCGAGAACGGACGCCGTGAAAAGCGTGGAGAGGCCGAGCGCCAGATGCGGAGTCCTAATCATGGAATCAGGATACCGTTTTCTGGTCCGCACGCAATGCTCTCGTCGAACGGGGAAGGCCCCGCGCCCACATCGGACCGACGCATCAGTAGCGGAGCACGAGGGTCTCGTGAATGTCGTTGACCGTCGCTTCGACCCGTTGATTCCGATGTTTCAGCGAGGTCGCTTTGCTCAAGGCATCGGCGCGTTTCAGTTTGCGGTTGGTCTCAACGACGACCCGGTAGATCGGCGCTTCTTCGATCGGCATGGGCAAGACGAAAGGCCGCTCCTTGGCCGGCGTGGTCTGGGGCGGCGGACTGTAGGCCAGCAGATGAACGCGGAGCGTGCGACTGGCCGGATCATCCGTGACGATGGCTTCGACTTGCGGCGGAGCGGTCACGGTCATCACCGGCTTCGGGTTGAGAAAACGGACGGCGTTGCGGAAGAGTCGGCGGGTTTCGACGATGTGATGCTCGCTGGCCGTGGCGAAATCCGGAGAACCGGTGAAGGTCAAGACTGTGCCCTGGCCCAAGTGTTGGAGGAGCATCGCGGGACCGACCGGCGCATCGGCGCTCATCGGCCATTCGGTTCCTTCCCGACCTTCCAACTGCCGGGTGGTGCGATGCGGTTTGAGCAGCTCGCCGAAGCCGACGGCGGTGGTGGGTTGGTAAAGGGTGGCCGGTCCCTTGACCAGGAAAGGCCATTGACTCGGGATGTCGCGACCGAGGACGGCGCGAAGGATGGGGGGCTCGGAGCGGTCGGGCAGACGCATCCAATTGTCGAGCGAAGGCAGCCGGCCGACCGCTTTCGCTCCGATGAGTTCGCTGAGCGCGGATTCGGCGAGCGGCTGGCCGAGGCGATCGAACTGGCCGCTCTGTCCGGTGATGAGCAGCCCGCCGCCGGTTTCCACGTAGCGGCGGAAGAGAGCGATTTCACGTTCGGACAAAATGGCGGCGTTGGGCAAGCACACGACGGGGAACTGGGCCAGGGTTTCAGGCGACAGATTCTCGTCGAGCAAGACACCGAAGGAAAGATGCTCGAGCACGCAAGCCTTGTGCGCGCCTTGGAAACTTTGGAAGTAGCCGGCCGCCTTCTCGCGCCCAATCCAGTCGCGCGTGCGGCTGCTGAAATAGAGGCCAAGATCATAGACCGGGCGTTGACCGAAGTGAGCGCGCTTGGTCCGCGCCTCTTGAAAGGCGGCGCCAATGCGCGCGTAGGCCACCGGGTCGAGCCAGCCGTCGAAGCCGGTCTTGTCCACCATCGTGACAAACGCCCCGTGCGCGAGCAGGGTGAAGAGCTCCCAGCGGATGTCGGCCAGCGGCCGGGTGGTCTGATCGTGATACATGCGCACGCCCCGCTGCATGGCGATCTGGTAGGGAAAACCCGGCGTGCTCGCCCGGTAAAACTGGGCGTTCAAGCCCACGCCCAGCGCGCTGAAGCCCCACACGCCCGTCTCGCCCGTGACGAAATCCGCGTTGCCGGCGTGTTGCACCGGGCGTTGGCCGACCTCGAAGCTGAACGGCGGGTTGCCATGGTAATTGAAGTCCACGGTGGCGCTGGGGCTGAGACGCTTGAGGTGCGCGGCGAGCGCTTTCTCGAAGCGTTCGCTCGAACGGTAGCGGAATTCCAGCATGTCATCCCAGGCGGCATCCCAGGTCGCGCCCTTCGGCATCGGGTGGCTGAACTCCTTCTCGAACTGCGCTCGGCAAGTGTCGCACCAACACCCGTAGGGCGGGCCGAAACCCTGGTCCAGCATGTCGATATGGAAGCCGTCGATCCCGTAGGCCAGCTCTTCGGCGACGATCTGCTTCATGGCTTCGAGGTAGCCCGAGTTCAGGCAAAACCGTCCGATCGGCCGTCCGTCGGCCCCGCGCATTTCCCACTCGGGATGCGCCTTGAGGAAATGACCTCCCTGCTGCGCGACGCAGTAGGCCAGGAGGGGCAGTTTGTGGGAACGCGCCTCCTCCATCGCTTCGCGCAAGGGGTCGCGCTCGCCCAGGCCCGGGGCTTTGGGCAGGAGCTTCGAGTTGTAGTAGGCGTAATCGCCGTCGCGCACCCAGAGCACGAGATACTCGCTGTGCGCGGCCACGGCCTGGCGCACGATTTCGCGGCCGTCGAATCGCGCGCAGTAGCGCGCATCCACCGGGTCGCTGTGACCGAACTGCGCGCCGGTGGGGCCAACCTCCATGCCGACGAGAGAACGCCGGAACCAGGGCGCTTCGGCGGCGAGCGGAGCGCGGGTGATGATCAGCAAGCCGAGGGCAACGAGGATGGAGGGGTGAGGCAGTTTCATAGTGTTAGGATGGGATTATTCGGAGCAGCAACGTTTCTTATCGTTGCTCGGAGGATTGACCAAGGGTAACCGCGATGCGCTGCCGATGTTCATCCGGGCATCGTGGCGCGGCCCGCTTGGAAAATCAACTGCGGCAGAATTGTCTTACACCACATGATTGCCTTAGGGAGGAGGGCGACCGCATCATCTTCCAGCCCGTCACACGGGAATACATCCGCCGCTTTCGGGGCAGGTTCAAACAGAAGCCCGGCGAGAAATCCGTCGTGCAGGAGCACCTGGAGGAACGCCACGCCGACCGCGACCGGGAGAACCGTTGAGTGAAGACCACCGTTCTCGATGCTTCGGCGCTGCTCGCCCTGTTTTTCGACGAACCGGGCGCGGAAAAAGTCGAACACCTGCTCCATCTGGCGGCGCAAGCCGACAAGCCATTGCTCATTGCGGCGGTGAATTGGGCCGAAGTGCTTTACAGGATGGAGCGCAAAAACGGTGCGCAAGGATTGAGCGGCGCGCGCGATTTCGAGCGCACGATGCCGCTGGACGTCGCCCCGCTCGACCGTGAACTCGCCGAGTCCGACGCGCATTTGAAGACCGCGCATGACCTCGGTTTGGCCGACGCCTGCGCCGCCGCGCTCGCCAAAAGCAGAAACGCCGAACTCGTCACCGCCGACACCGAATTCAAGGCGTTGGAAAAGGAAATCAGAATCGCGTGGCTGAAATGAAGGACCTCGCACAGAGTCAGCAGTGAAGCGGTCGCTGAGGCGGACCGTGTCCGGAGGATTTCCGCCAGCATCGACCGGGGCCGTCGCGGCCAGGTCATTGGTCTCACTTCGGCCGGGGGCGATGTGTTCGTCGATTCGCCACGTCCCAACGACGCGGAGGCACCACGGAGGATAGAGATCGCTCCGCGCTTCAAGATCCACTCGTCCCGGGTCTGGCCGCGGCTGCACGTGGTCGATGGGCGCTAGCTCCGCGCGAGTGGGATGCGGTTGCAGCAGGATCGTCCATCGCTGACGGTGCTCTTGCCCCAAGGCTCTTGCCCTCGCAGAGGAGATTTCGGCCGCTGGATGATCCAACTGCCGCACCCGACCCAGCTACTTGGAAGCCGCTTCGATCACCGCCTCCAACTGCGCCAGACCTTTTTCGAAATCGCCGCCCACCATTTTGTCCATAGTCACGAACAGGCACATGGCCTTGCTCATGAAATTCTGGCGACCGAACATGCTCCACGTCACGACCGTTTTCTGGTCTTCCGCTTTGAAGGAGAATTCGGTGGTGTTGACGGCGGCGAAGGGCTTGAGAAATTCCAATTTGATCCGGACAAGGTCGCTGGGTTGGCTCTCCGTAATGGTCATCCGACCTTCCCCGACCTGACTGTTGCCGGACCAAGTGTAGCTGGCGCCGGGACCGGCCGATGGACCGGCGTAGGTCTGTTTCAGCGCCGGATCGAGTTTCGCCCAGGGCGACCATTCCTCCCATTGGCGGAGATCGTTCACCCGGGCAAACACCGCGGGCGCGGGCGCGGCGATCGTGGTGGTCCGCGCCACGCGGAACTCGTCAGGCTGCAAGGTGACGACGACGAGGAATCCGACGACGAGAACAGCGAGGGCGACGAGAATTTTTTTGAGCATAATGTGTTGTTCCAGCCCACCCCTCAATTTTCCGTCATGGTTTTCTATTGCCCATGGACACTCGATACGCGGTGGAACGTTGTCAACTGATGGGTCAAATAAGCAGCCCTTGATCATCCGTCAAGCCTTTCGTATCTTGGTCGGCAATAAAGTCAGGGCTCGACGGAGTCTCACCCCACCCTCAACGGTTCAGAGAGAGACGCGAACAAATGGAACGGTCATGGCGTCTGAGTTTCATGACTCGATACCTGTTTTGTCTTCCGCTTTCTTTTCCTCACGGGCTCTGGCTTTTCCTGGCGATGTCGCTCTGGAGTAGTCCCGCTTCCGCGCCACCGGCCGTCCGTGCTGTGAGCCGGGACAACCGTTCGGAATATTTTCCGCCTCCGGAATCTCAGGGCGGCTGGCGCGAGCTGGATCAGCCGGAAGAGATCCGCCGAAGGGCCGGCCTCGACCCCGAGAAATTGGCCGCCCTGAAAGAGTGGCTCCTCCAAAGTGATCAGCGCAACTTCGCCGCGGTCGTCATTCGCCATGGCTACGTGGCGCTCCAGGTGGAGCGGGGCAACAGTGCCAAAACGGACGCGCGCCGCGTGGCCTCCGTTTCCAAGGCCGTTTGCGCGACCGTGCTAGCGATTGCCTCGGAAAAGAGCCAGCAGGGGAGCACGCCCCGGAAGATGAAATTTGAGGATCCGGCCTTCGCTTTCATTCCGTGGGCGCAGCCGTTGAGCGATCCGCGCAAAGCTCAGATTACCGTCGGGCAACTGCTCAGTCACATCTCCGGACTTTGTCCCGAGGCCACGGGAGCGCGCAATGATGGGACCTGGGATTACATTCTGGGCCATACCGGGGATCCGCGCACGGAGCGGTTGGCTTTCGATCCGGGCGCGGGCTGCGGCTATTCTTCGCATGCCCTGGCCCACGCCGCGCTCGTCTGCGAAACCGTCACCGGCCAGCCCTACGACCAATTTGCCATTGGGGCCCTTTTCAAACCGCTGGGCATCGAGCAGTGGTGGTTTCAGTATTACGACGGCAGCGAGAAGGTCGGGCGGCATCCTTCGCACGGACTCGGCCTGCCCGCCCGGGACTTGGCGCGCATTGCCTATTGCATGCTGCGGGTTGGCCGATGGCGCGATCAGCAAGTCATTCCGCAATGGTATGTGGACGCCACCGGCGGGCCCTCGCATCAAGTGAAGACTCCGGAGATGCGGTGGAAGCTCAATCCGGAAGTGTTCACGCTGGGCTGGGAATTGCCCGCGCGCCACTTTGCAGGCGGAACCCGCAGCGGCGCCGGCATTCCGATCGATGCCCGTTCCAAACCCGGGTCGGGCGGGCAACTGATGGCCTTTGTGCCGAGCCTGGATCTCGTGGTGACCCGCCAGACCGGGAGCAGCGGCGATTGGGCCTACGAAGAATACTTGCGGCGGGCTTGCGCGGCGGTTCTCGATGCCGCCAAGTCGCCCTGAGCCTCAATCTCCCGCGGCGAAACCGCCCGATGCACTTCGGCGCTGAGGTAGGCCGCGTCCACCAACGCCATCGTCTTCAAATTATCTCGACCGCTGATCGCGGGTTCATGGCCCGTTTCCAGGGCGATCAAGAGCTGGGCCATCGTCCCGATAAACGCATCGGGAAACCAGCTCTCCGTCCAACGGGGTTCGTGAAAACCCGGATCGCCTTGGGCGGCGTAACGAATCGTCGAAGGGGTCGTGCAAGGATCTTTGCACCAGCCCAGGTCGCCGATGGCCAATCCCTTCAATCCTTCGATCCGCCAGCGGATGTAATTCTCCGCCGGGCATCCTTCCTTGGCTGGCCCGGTCCATGGGTCATCCAGCCCAACACAGCGCAGGCCATTTTCGTATTCGAGACTGTAGGAACAGATGCCGTCGGGGTGGGGAAAGCGCGTCCGAGGATCCGGTCGGACGCTGGCGTAAATCCGTTCCGGATCGCCGAACCAATACCGGAAACAATCCAAGTGATGGATCGACATGATGCGCAGGGTGACCCAACCGAGCTCGGCCTGCCAGGGCATCCAATGCGGTATGGCGCGCATCTCCATCGAAGCCAGGACCGGTTCGCCGAGCGTGCCCTTCTCGAGGAGGGTCTTCGCCGCGCGCACGGACTGGTCGAAGCGCATGTTCTGGTTGACCGCCAGGACAATGCCGGCGGCCTGACACACTTCGACCGCTTCGACCGCTTCGGCGTAGTTCATCCCGAGGGGTTTTTGGGCGAGAATGCCTTTGACGGTGCGACGCGCGCAGGCGGCTTTGATCCAGCCGAGCTGCACGTTCGGCGGAACGGCAATGTCGAGCACTTCGATGTTCGGATCGTCCAGCAATTGTTCGAAGGAACCGCTGACCTGCGGGATGGAATGGCGAGCCGCGGTCCGGACGGCGTGGTCGCGGTTCCTCGAGGCGAGCGCCACCGGATTGAACCCGGCTTTGCGATAAGCCACCAGATGACAATCGCTGACGATGAAGCCGCTGCCGAGGATGCCGATGCGGAAATCTTTCCGCACCGGCAATTCTGAGTGAATGTTTAGATCCACCTTCAAAGAACTCCGTTGCCCTCCTCCCGATCAGGCGTTCTTGATCTTGTGCACCCAAGGCGCGGCCAGGCGGTCCATGTCCGCCAACGGGCCGATTAAAGGCCGGGCGTAGTTCTTGAACTCGGTGGTCACGCCGTTGCCTTCGGCGTTGATGAACTCGGCGGGCATGACTTTGGTCCGGGCCGCGATGTCTTCCAGCTTGACCAATTCGTACTCCACCGCGTAGTCGCCCACGCGTTTGATGGAGACGGAACCATCCACGTTGTGCCAGGCCGCAAATTGGACGGCTTTTTCGCCGACCTCGCGCGCCTCATGGGCGTCGGTTTCGGAGACGCAGCCGAGGAACGAACGCTGCAGGTAACCCAAGGTGTCGGCGCGCACCCGGGTGATCTTGGTTTTGGCCTTGAGATGATTGGCGAGCAGATCTCCCAAGGCGCCGGTGCCCGAGAGTTGGACGTTGCCGTGCGAATCCTTTTCCACCGGGCCGCTTTTCAGGGTCGTCACGATGGGCTGATGATCCTTGTCCACGATCCCTTCGGAAACCGCGACAATGCAGCGTCCATACCGGTCGTAGGCGGCCTGGACATCCTTGATGAATTGGTCCGGGTCAAAGACGCGTTCGGGCGTGTAAATCAGGTGCGGGCCGTCCTCGGGATATTTCTTGGCGAAGATGGAGGCGGCCGTGAGGAAACCGGCGTGCCGTCCCATGACCACGCCGATGTAAACGCCGGGCAGCGACCGGTTGTCGAGATTCGCCCCGGCAAAGGCCTGGGCCACGAACTTGCCCGCCGAACCGAACCCCGGGCAATGATCGGTGATGACGAGATCGTTGTCGATGGTCTTGGGAACATGGACCGTGCGCAGTTCATATCCGGCCGCCTTGGCGTGCTCTTTGACGATGCGGCTGGTGTCCGAGGAGTCATTTCCGCCGATGTAGAAGAAGTAGCGAATTTCGTGCGCCAACATGACCTGGAACATCTTCTTGCAGTAATCGATGTCGGGTTTGTCGCGGGTGCTGCCCAGCGCCGAGGCGGGAGTCATGGCCACCCGTTCCAAGTTGTGGGTGGTGGCTTGGGTGAGGTCGAGCAGATCCTCGTTCACAATGCCGCGCACGCCGTGCTGGGCTCCGTAAACCTTGGTGATTTCAGGGAATTTCCTGGATTCAAGAACGACGCCGACCAGGCTTTGGTTGATGACGGCGGTGGGTCCGCCACCCTGGGCGACCAGGGCTTTGCCGGTGAGTTTGGCCATAAGTAGTATTCAATTGGAATGTGCTAATCTACGTGGCTTTGGAGGATAAGGCCGGAGGCTTCCGCCGGGCAAGAATTAAGGATTCGCCGGCAGCAGTTCTCATTTTGACTCAGGACACTGTCCGTTCCACGCAGGTAGTCCCGGCGTCAGCCGGTTTTCAAGTGGCGACCGGCTGAAGCCGGGACTACATACTTGTCAAAATGAGAACTGCTTCGCCGGGACCGCTCATCTTCATGGGTGGGTCAGCTCTGCGGTCGGCGGCCCAAGTTTTTGAACTCTGGGATTGACCAGATTGCTGAGCGTCGCCTTCACTTAGGCAGAAAGCGACTTACATAGTTATATGACTGAACCCGTGGCTTCATCCGCGAAGAACCAAGCCAGCCCCGCGAAGCCGGAAAAGGCCTCCTCCGCCCCAGTATCCCCGGACGCCGATGTGGCCGCGACCGACGAACTGCGTGCGCTTTACGAGAAGATGCGCCTGGAACTGGCCAAGGTCATCATTGGCCAGGACGATGTGATCGAAAGAATGTTGATCTGCATTTTGGCGCGCGGGCATGCCTTGCTCATGGGGGTTCCGGGCCTGGCCAAAACCACCATCGTGAATTCGCTGGCCCAGGTCATGTCGCTCCAGTTCAACCGCGTCCAGTTCACGCCCGACCTGATGCCATCGGACATCACGGGCACCGATATTCTACAGGAGACGGATCAGCCAGGCCGCCGGCAGTTTGTTTTTACGAAAGGTCCGGTCTTCTCGAATATCGTGTTGGCGGATGAGATTAACCGCACGCCGCCGAAAACGCAGTCGGCTTTGCTCGAAGCCATGCAGGAACACCGGGTGACGGTGGCCGGCCGGTACTTCAGCCTGCCCTCGCCCTTTTTCGTCCTGGCGACCCAGAATCCGATCGAACAGGAGGGCACCTACGCCTTGCCGGAAGCGCAGCTTGACCGGTTCATGTTCTTCATCCACGTCGATTATCCGAATCAGGCCGAAGAACGGCGCATCGCCCGGGAAACGACCGGAGCCGCGCCGCCGCCGCTGGACAAACTGATCAATGGCGAGCAGGTCCTGTATTTTCAGGAAGTGGTGCAGCGCGTCCCGGTGCCGGACCACATTTACGATACGGCCGTCGATCTCGTCCGCCGCACCCGGCCGCGATCGGATGAAGCGACCGATTGGATCAAGAAGTGGGTGACTTGGGGGGCCGGCCCGCGGGCCGTGCAATATCTGATTCGCGGTGCCAAAGCCCACGCCGTGCTGCAGGGCAGTTATCTGGTGCGGATGGAAGACTTGGAAGCGGTGGCGCAACCCGTCTTGACCCACCGGATTCTGACCAACTTCCAGGCGCAATCCGAAGGAATTACGAGCATGTTCATCGTGGATCGTTTGCTGGAGGACATGAGAGCGGAGTCACGCCGTGGCTGATTCCGGGGGAAAATATCTCGAGCCGCACGTTCTGGCCCGTCTGATGGCGCAACCGCTCCTGGCGCGCTTTGCCATGGAGGGCAACGTCTCGGGCCAGCACCGGAGTCCCCACCGCGGCTCGAGCGTGGAATTCGCGGAGTACCGGAATTACGTGCCCGGGGATGACATCCGCCGTTTGGATTGGCGGGTCTTTGGCCGGACCGACCGTTTTTACCTCAAGGAATTTGAAGCCGAAACCAACCTGCGCTGCTACCTGGTTTTGGATTGCAGCGCCTCCATGAAGTTTGCCGGGAAAGAAACCCGGAAGCTTGATTACGCCCGCCGGCTGATGGCCAATCTGGCCTATTTGATCGTGCATCAGGGCGACGCGGCCGGCCTGATCTGCGTGAGCGACCGCACCGTCTTCGAGATTCCACCGCGGCGCAATCCCGCCCATCTCCAACTCATCTTTGAAACGCTCGACCAGGTGGAGGCGAAAGGCGTCACCGGACTGATCCCGGTCCTGCATGACCTCGCCGAAAAGGTCCGCCGACGCGCCTTGGTCATCGTCTTCTCCGATTTATTCGCCGAACCCGAAGCGCTCATGAGCTGCTTTCAGCACCTGCGCTTTCAAAAACACGATCTGGCGGTGTTCCATTTATTGGACCGACTGGAGATGGATTTTCAGTTTGATCGCCCCGTCCGTTTCGTGGATATGGAGAGTTCGTTCAGCGTGGTCACCGAGCCGGCCAGCGTCCGGGATGAGTACCTGCGGCAGTTGCATCTCTATCTCGAGTTACTCAAAGCGGGCTGCCATGAGTTTAACGCGGATTATCGTCGCGTGGTGACCGACCAGAATTACGGCGATATCCTGGCCGACTTCCTGGTCGAGCGCTCACGGGCGGCAGCGTTATTGTCCGCCTAAACCGAGCCCCGCCCCCTCATGCTGCCCTCCAATCACGAAACGCGTCCGCGGCGCAAGAAGTGTGGCCCATTAGCCGTTGATATGCAGTCGGAATTGGGGAGCATACGCGCCCTCGCGTGGGCCGACCGGCGCCCCGCCGGTCGGAAGGAAGGCCCAAGACATTCACCAAACGGTGATTCGTTCGCAGACGCCAGTGTGGTCGGCGAGGGCGCCGACCACGGCACGCGAGGGCGCGTGCGCTCCCCAACTCAACTGAATCGTCACAGCCTGGCGAGTTGGGCCGATCCAGCCGGACGGATTGGAGCAAGGAGCCCATGACGTTCCTCCAACCGTTCATTCTTTGGGGTCTGCCGCTGGTGCTCCTTCCGGTGATCATTCATTTGATCAACCGGATGCGCCATCGCCCTCAACCGTGGGCGGCCATGCGATTTCTCTTGTCCGCCACCCGTGCTTCGGTCAGCCATGCCAAGCTGCGGCAGTTTCTGGTTTTGCTCTTCCGGGTTCTATCGGTGCTGGCCTTGGTCTTATTCCTGAGCCGGCCCTTGGCGGGCGGTTGGCTGGGCTGGGTCTTCGCGCCAGCCCCGGACGTCATCTTGATCCTGCTCGATCGATCGGCGAGCATGGAAACGCAGATTGCGGGGTCGGCCGTCACGGCCCGCGAGCAGGCTCTGAAATTGATCGCCCAGGCCGCGCGCGAATTCGAAGAATCGAGCCACCTCGTCCTCATCGAGAACGCGCTCCGCGCCCCGCAGGAAATTGCCAAGGCCGAGAGCCTGGCTCAAATCGCCCTCACCGCCCCAACGGACACGGCCGCCGATATCCCGGCTCTGTTTCAGACGGCGGTCCACTGGTTGATTGAAAATCGGGCCGGAACCGCCGAGATCTGGATCGCGTCCGATCTTCAGAAAAGCAATTGGCAACCGGGCGACGCCCGGTGGCAGAGCCTCCTGGCGCAGATTACCGCGCTGCCGCAAAAAGTCCGCGTCCGCCTCCTCGCCCTCAGCTCGGACCCGGAGGCGAACCTGTCCATCGCGGTCAAGGAAGTGACCCGCCGGCAGCGCCGCGACCGATCCGACCTCCATTTCATCGCGGACCTGCAACGGAGCGTGAGCGGGACCGGCCCGGTCCCGATCGATATCACTCTCGATGGCGTTTCGTCCCAACAGGAGGTGATCTTTGATGGCCAGGCGCTCCGCTGGCGCTACCAGGCCGATCTCGCCGAGAAGAAATCCGGGGGTTGGGGAAGCCTGGTTTTGGCCGCCGACTCGAACCGCCGCGACAATAGCACCTATTTTGTTTATGGACCTGAAGCCGCCCTGCGCGCCGCGGTCGTGGCTAGAGAAGGATTAGACGGACGCTTCTTGCGGTTCGCCGCCAGCGGTCTCACCCCTAAGGCCCGCGAGCCGGCCGAACTGTTGTCGCTGGCTGGATTGGAGCGAGCGAACTGGAGCGACAAGACGTTGCTCATCTGGCAGGAGGAATTGCCCAGCGGCGCGGTGGCGGACCGTGTCCGGACCTTCATTGAGGAAGGCGGCATGGCGCTCTTTTTTCCGCCGGGCCAGATCGGAGCACAGCGCTTTTTGGGGATTGGTTGGGGTGAAGCGGAAACCGCTCCGGCGGGGCGGAATTATCGCATCGTGCGCTGGGAGCAGGACGAAGGGCCTTTGGCCAAAACCGACGAGGGTTTGAGCCTTCCCCTGGGCCAGGTCACTTTTTCCCGGCGGCAAGCCATCATCGGTGGGAAGAATTTCTTGGCCGCCTACGATGACGGCACGCCTTTCTTGACGCGGCAGACGCTGGGCCGGGGAGAATTTTTCTTTTGTGCGTCGCTGCCAGGAAAGGAATGGTCGAGCCTGGGCGAAGGCCCCGTGCTCGTGCCCATGCTGCAGCGACTCATGCAGGCCGGCAGCCGCCGGCTGCAATCCAACCTCTTCCTCGCTTGCGGCGAACTTTCCGCCACCGACCAGAGCTCCCGCTGGACCGCGGTCGATACCACAACCC
Source organism: uncultured Verrucomicrobiota bacterium (assembly GCA_964355375.1). Taxonomy (GTDB): domain Bacteria; phylum Verrucomicrobiota; class Verrucomicrobiia; order Limisphaerales; family SIBE01; genus CAYHFE01. The sequence continues at coordinate 23,650 of CAYHFE010000003.1, read as the reverse complement.
CCAAGGACATTCGGATCCAGGCCGGGGTTTATCGGTCCGGCGATCGCTGGGTGGCGGTGAACCGTCCGGCCGCGGAAGAGGAGCCCGAGCGCGTCGAGCTGGCTGAGGCCGAGCGTTTGTTTGCCGATTTGCCGTTCCAGCTCTTTCAGGAGGGGCGCCGACAATCCGACCAATTGCAGGGCGAGTTTTGGCGCATCTTCGTTTTTGGGATGCTGGCCTTTCTCATCGTGGAAAGCCTGCTCATATTGCCGGCGCGATCTTCGGCAGGGAGCCCTCGGGACGGAGTGCCTGGCCGCCCGTCTTCGACGTCCGAGGTTCCGGGAGCGAGTCACTCCGTATGAACCGCTGGTCCTTTGCCCTCTCCCTTCCCATCCTGATCGCCGGCCTGGCGATCTGGCTGACCGCGGGCTGGCTCTGCTTTTCGAACTGGCGGAGGAATCACCGCCGCCCGGTCGTGGCGTTCCTGGAAGGGCTGCGGTTCCTGCTCATTTCCTTGCTCGCGTTCACCCTCTTGCGGCCCGAATTCGTCCGCGAAATCCGGCGCACCGAAACTCCCGAAGTGCTGGTGCTCTGGGATGGGTCCGGCAGCATGAAGACCCGCGACGTCCTGCTCGCGACCAATCTCATCAGCCGCGCCGATTGGGTGCAACAGCAGCGCGCGGCCGAGTTCTGGAAGCCGCTGGAAAAAAACGCCCAGGTCATCGTCGAGGATTTTGCCACGGCGGCGGCCGGAACCAATGCCGCCGCGCGAACCGACCAAGGAACGGATCTGAACCGAGCGATGGCCACCGTGCTCCAACGCCAGAAAGGCCTCAAAGCTCTCCTGCTTCTGACCGACGGAGATTGGAACCTGGGCAAATCGCCGGTCGGGGCGGCCACTCGATTTCGCGAGCAGAATATTCCGATCTTCCCGGTGGCGGTCGGACGCGAAGCGCCGGTTCCTGACCTGTCCCTGGAGAGCGTGGCCGCCCCCGCCTACGGCTTGTTCGGCGAGCAGATCTCCATTCCGTTCCGCCTCCAGAATCATTTGCCTCACGAAGTCAAAACCACCGTGGTGCTGACCGATGGCGACAAAGAGGAAAGCAGGAAATCGATCGTCATTCCCGCGCTGGCCGATTTGCAGGAGGCGATCACATGGTCGCCGCGCGCCGTCGGCGACCGCACGCTCACTCTCAAAATGCCGGTGGAGCCCGACGAAGCGCTGCCCGATAACAACGAAGAAACATTTCGCATGGCCGTGCGCCTCGAAACCCTCAAGGTCCTGGTCGTCGATTCCCTGCCGCGCTGGGAGTATCGTTATCTCCGCAACGCCCTCGAGCGTGATCCCGGCGTGGAGATGCACTGCATTCTCTTCCATCCCGGGATGGGGCCGGGTGGGGGCCGCAATTACCTCAATGCCTTCCCCGGAACCAAGGAAATGCTCTCGCGCTACGACGTGATCTTTCTCGGCGATGTCGGGATCGGCGATAATGAACTCACGGAAAAAGACGCCGAGTTGATCAAAGGACTAGTGGAGCAACAGTCCAGCGGCCTGATCTTCTTGCCCGGCAACCGCGGCCGGCAAGTCACGTTGTTGAAAAGTCCTTTGCAAGACCTGTTCCCCGTCGTGCTGGACCCGACCAAGCCCGCAGGCATCGGGCTGCAGAACGAAACGACCCTGCTCCTTTCGACCGTGGGCCGACGTCATCTCCTGACGCGCTTCGACGCCGACGAAGATCGCAATGACGAAATCTGGAAACAGTTGCCCGGATTTTATTGGTCGGCGGCGGTCGAGAAAAGCCGGCCGGGCTCGGAAGTCCTGGCCGTCCATGAATCGCTCCGCAACGCCTGGGGACGCATGCCGCTCTTGGTCACCCGACCGGCCGGCAGCGGCAAGGTCTTGTTCATGGGCACGGACAGCGCCTGGCGTTGGCGGCGCGGCGTGGAAGACAAATACCATTATCGATTCTGGAGCCAGGTCGTGCGCTGGATGGCCCATCAGCGGCATCTTTCCGAGAAACAGGGCATTCGCCTCAGCTTCAGCCCCGAGACTCCGCAAAGTGGCGACACCGTTTTCCTGCAGGCCACCATTCTGGACGCCTCGGGTTTTCCCATCGAGCAGGGACCCGTCTCCGGCAAAGTGACCGCGCCCTCGGGGCGAGTCGAGCGGCTTGAATTCACAGCCGTGGAAGGGGGTTGGGGCGTCTTCAAGGCCAATTTCAGCCCGCAAGAAGGCGGCCGCTACCAAGTGCGGGTCTCCTCCGAAAAGCATGGCCGAAACTTGGAGACCGAAATTCTCGTCAATCAACCCCAACGCGAGAAGATCGGACAGCCGGTCAATCTGGAGATCCTGCGCGAGATCGCCAGCATCACCGAGGGCGCCAGCGGTTCGTTTGAGTCGCTGCGCGAAATTGTCCAACGCATTTCCTTGCTCCCCGAAGCCAAGCCCATCGAACGACGGACTCGCCTCTGGGCCGATCCGTGGTGGGGCGGACTGATCCTGACGCTCCTGGCCATCTACTGGGCCGGGAGGAAGCTCGCGGGAATGGTCTGAGCCTCGAGAGTCGCTGGCAACGTCGGATTGCCAAGCGTTGGAGAAGAGGAGTAATCTGGCCTCCGATCTACTATGAAAACCTTCACCCCCTCTCTCACTCGGCGCCAGTTTCTGAACACCGCTTTCGCCGCCAGCGGAGCGTTCGCTTTTCCACAACTTCTCACCCGGCCCATCGCGGGCGCCACTCCGACCAACGCGATTCGGATCGGCGTCATCGGCACGGGTGGGCAGGGGACTGGCGATATGAAATCCCATTTGAAGAGCGTGACGGCCGTGTGCGACGTCGATAAGACCCACCTCGCCGCCGCCGTGGCGACCGTGGAAAAGGCGTCCGGAAGGAAGCCCGCGGCCTACGCGGATTACCGTGAATTGCTCGAGAGCAAAGAGGTGGACGCGGTCATCATCGCCACGCCGGACCATTGGCACGCGCTCCCGGCGATTCACGCCTGCATGGCCGGCAAAGACGTTTATTGCGAGAAACCGCTCACGCTCACGATTCGCGAAGGCCAGGTCATGGTCCAGGCCGCCCGCAAGTACAACCGGGTGGTGCAGACGGGCAGCCAGCAGCGTTCGAGCGCCAATTTCCGACTCGCCTGCGAACTGGTGCGCTCGGGACGGCTCGGCAAAATCCACACCGTCCGGGTCGGCATCTCGGGCGTGAATTTCAAAGGCCCGGCCCGGCCGGATGGCGCGCCGCCGCCGGAACTCGATTACGACCGTTGGCTCGGTCCCGCGCCCCAGCGGCCTTACAACGTGAACCGGGTCCATTACAACTTCCGGTTCTATTGGGATTATTCCGGAGGTCAGCTCACGAATTGGGGCGCGCATCACCTCGACATCGCGCAATGGGGCCTGGGCATGGATGAAAGCGGTCCGGTCGAGATCGAAGGCCAGGCGCGTTTCCACAAAGAGAATTGGTATGAAGTGCCCGAGTGGTCCGAGATCACCTACAAGTACGCCAACGGGATCACGATGATTTGCGGCCAAAGCCAGAAAGGCGGCACCACCTTCGAGGGCGAGAAGGGGAAGCTCTTTGTCAACCGCGGCAAGCTCGAATCAGATCCCGCCGAGATCATCCAGCAGCCGATCGGCGAGAAGGACGTGCGCCTGGTCGAGAGTTCGAACCATCACGCCAATTGGCTCGAATGCATCCGCAGCCGCCAGCGCCCGATCTGCGACGTCGCCATCGGACACCGCAGCGCCACCGTCTGTCACCTGGGCAACATCGCCATGCGCACGGGGCGCAAGATTCAGTGGGATCCGGTCAAGGAGCAAATCGTCGGCGACGCCGAGATCGCCCGCTGGGTTCACCGCCCTTACCGCGCCCCGTGGGTTCTGCCGGACCTAACGTGACGGTCAGACCGCTCTGGATCGTTGGACGGAATTTTCGGCGCTTGGGTCGGGGGGCAACCTCCAAAGATTAGACTCGAATCGGTGCCATGAAACTCAGGCAGGCACGAGCCCCTGGCTCGTTCGCGGGGCGTCCAGCGGCGCAACCAGGGACACGCGAGCCGCGCGTCCCTACCATCAATCGATCATGGGAATCCGTCTTTCGCTTTGCGCATTCATCGGGGCTTGAACCTGAAGGTGCGATGGGGAGCGCGGGCGTCTCGCCTGCCGGGTTCGGCGTCCCGCCGAACCCTCGTGGACGCGCACCGCGCTGGTTCCGGTCGGCGAGACGCCGACCGGTGCAGCCGGGACGGCCGCGCTCCCCACTCAAACAACCACGGTTCAGAGAAAGCGGCCGAGGGCGGCCGCACGGCAAAACCTGGCGGAGGATTTCCGGCCCCCTCGAGGTCCACGGCGCGCCCATCGGATGGGCTCGCCTCTAGCTCCGCGTCCAGGCCAGCCAGCTCGTAAAAAACAGGAGGAGCAGCCACAGGCTCCAGGTTCCGAGGAGGACTCCCGGTTTTTGCAGCGTCCCCACGGGCCACAGATTCAGCCCGATCCCCAGGAGAATTCCCGCGAGGAATCCGCCGGCATGGGCGATGACGTCGCTGGACGGGTTGGTCCCCAGGATCACGAACAGGAGCACTCCCGCCACCGCGCCCCGGACGATCTGTTTGATCCGCTCCGTGCGGGGCGGTGATCCCAGGAGATAGGGCACGGTGATCAGCCCCAAGGCTCCCATCACCATTCCCGACGCTCCCAACCCATGGTAGGGCCGGGGGTAAAGAAGCCATCCGGCCACGTTGCCCGCCGCGCCGGTGAGGTAGGCCGCGAGAAGTCCGCAGCCGGCCCCATACCGCGCCATGGCCAGTCCGAAGAGAACCACTCCGGTGGCGACGTTGGTCAGGAGATGACCCAGATCCCCATGCAATAGGATGGCGGTAAAGAGGCGCCACCATTCTCCGCGCGACACGCCGATGCTGTCGAACCGGGCGGCAGCCACGAGGGAGGGGAATTCGACCGCGCTGAGACGGTAAATGAAACCGAGCGCGACACACCAGACCAACCCGCCCCAGTGAAACGAAGCGTCCGACCAGGGAAGGGGTTGTCGCCAGCCCCACCGCCGATTCTCCAGCCGGTACTGGCGGATGGCGGACAAGGCGCGCTCGCGGTCCAGCGCGTCCACGATCAAACTCCAGCCCGATTCAGGCGAATGATCGATGAGTGTGGCGATGTCCTGACTGGCCAGAACCAGACTCCAGTCCATTGCTTGCCGCTCCGAGCGCGCTCGGATCGTGCCGGAAGCGATTTCCGAATAGCTCATTCAATCTAATCGTTCCTCGAAACGGTGGGTTTGTCCATGCGTCGAACGGACCGTGCAGCAGTTCTCATTTTGACAAGTAGGTAGTCCCGGCTTCAGCCGGTCGCCACGTGAAAACCGGCTGAAGCCGGGACTACCTGCGTGGAACGGACCGTGTCCTGAGTCAAAATGAGAACTGCTGCGGACCGTGTCAGGGGCCATCATGAGAATCGCTCGGTTTGATGAGCCCGCACTCCTGGACCGCCGCCCAGGTTTTCTCGGGACTCTGATGGAGGAGGGCATTCCAGCCGCGCGCCGCTCCAGCGACGACGTTCTCGGAACGGTCGTCGATGTAAAGGAGTTCATTGCCCGAACGGCGGCTGACTCGTTCCACGACTTCGTAGAGCTTCGGATCGGGCTTCATCGAGCGGTGCTCGTAGGAGAAAATCCAACCGTCAAAATCCGCGAAAAAAGGGAACCGCCGCCGGATATGGCTGACGGCGAGCTCGTTGGTATTCGAGAAGATGTAGGCTGGAACGCCCTGCCGGCGGAGTTGGGTGTGCAAGGCGATCATTGGCGCGATGGGCGTGAAGATGTCGCCAAACAACTCGCGGAACTCATGCAGGTTCGCCTCGAGTCCGGACGCCGCGCGGATCTCGGAGAAGAACTCATCGGTCGTGAGCAAACCCGTCTCGTAGCGGAAGAGGAGCGGGGATTGATCGATTAACCGAAGGAAGCGGACGGCGGAGAGGCGGCTCCGCGAATGGATCTTCCGGGCGGCGATTCCGTAATCGAAATCGAGGAGCACTTTTCCGAGATCGAAAACGACGGCTCGGGGAGGCAGCCGCCGGCTTCGCGGCGCGGGCCGCGACGTGACCGAACCGGGGCGGGCCGGAGCGGGCTTGGGCTGAGGCAGATCCTGGGCCGAGGATTGATAACGGATTTTCACGGAGCGGCGGCAGCTCAGTTCAACTCAACTCAGGCTGCGGCGGCCTTCGATGGCCCGGCTGAGGGTCAGTTCGTCGGCAAATTCCAGCCCGCTCCCGACCGGCAAGCCATGCGCGATCCGCGTCACTTTCACGCCCTTCGCTCCGAGCAGCTTGGCCAGATAGTAGCTGGTGGCGTCGCCTTCGACATCCGAGGGCAAGGCGAGAATCACTTCCTCGATCGGCTCGCGAGTCAGACGGGCCGTGAGCTCGGCAATGCGCAAGTCTTCCGGTCCGACTCCGTTCAAGGGGGAAAGTTTTCCGCCCAGCACATGGAATTTGCCGCGAAAGGTGGCGGGTTTTTCGATGCTCAGGATATCGACCGCTCGTTCCACCAGGCAAACGATCGAGCCGTCGCGCCGCGCGTCCGAACAGATCGGGCAGGGCTGGCGTTCGGTCAGGCCGCCGCAGATGGAGCAGGTGGACACGGTTTCGCGAGCCGTGGTGATGGCGCGGGCCAATTCCTGGACCAAGCTCGGATCGCTTTGCACGAGATGGAGGGCGATGCGCTCCGCTGAGCGGGGGCCGATCCCGGGCAACCGATGCAGTGCGGCGATCAAATGCTGGATGGATTCCGGGAGCGACGCCATGGATCAGGGCAATTCCACCACGAATGCGCGCGAATCGACCCTACATCAATCCGGGGATGTTGAATCCGGAGGTCACTTTGCCCATCTCCGCGCTCGAGATCTCCTTGGCTTGGGCCAGGGCTTGGTTGGCGGCGGTCAGGATCATGTCTTCGAGGAGTTGGGTGTCGGCGGGATTCACGACCTGGGGATCGATCTTGATCGAGGCAATCGTGTTGTCGCATTTGGCGACGACCTTGACCACGCCGCCGCCACTCGTGGCCTCGACCGTTTTGGCGGCGAGCTGGGCTTGGACTTCTTCCATCTGCCGCTGAATACGGGCGGCTTGTTTCATGAGTTTGCCGATGCTGGACATAGAATCGTAGGCAGTTTGAGGTTGAGCGCGTGGACTGGCGTGCTTCGGCCCGGAGCTTAAGCCCGGACTTCGACAATCGTTCCTTTGAAAATCTCGAGCGCCTGCTTGATCAGCGGATCGTTCTTGAAATCGTTCTTGTTCATGGCGGCGGGTTCCGGTTTGGGAGGCGGCGGAGCGGCGGCGGCGACCGGATTCGCCGGAGCGGGCGACGCAGGCGGCGGCGGGCTCTCCGGCCTCGGGCGCAACCAGTCCGACGGTGTTTCGGCGGCGACGAATTTAACCTGGGCGTCCCGGCAGCCCAATTCGTGGAGTTTGGTTTGGATCAAGGTTCGGTTCTTGGAGTTGTCCACCAAACTCAAGTGGTCGGAAAACTCCGGATCGAAGCCGATGGTCAATACGTTCTTCACCAGGGAAACGGGATACGCCTCCAACAAATAGGTCCGCGCAAACGGGCTGACCCGCCCGACAGCTTCAACGATCTTCCCCCACAGATCCCTCAAATCCTCTCCGGGTTTGGCCGAACTCATCGGTGGGACGGAAGCGGGAACCGGCGGCGGAGGCGGAGGCGGAGCCGGCTCGCTCGTCTTCGCCGGTCGCGTTGGAGGCGGCGTCGCGGGCGGGGCCGTGACTGCGGCCGCGGGCGGAGCGGGGCGGGGCGGGGCGGGTGCTGGGGGCTCGCCAGATCCGGATTCCTGCCGGAGGGTGTGCAGAGTCTTCAGCACGGCGTCGATCGAAACTGAATTGCGAGCTCGAATCGTTTCGAGCAAGGCCACTTCGATCAAGATTTTCTTGGACGCAGCTTCGCGGAGGCGGGCTTCGCACTGAGTCAATGTTTCCATCATCCGGGTCAGCGCTTCGGTGCTGACGCGACCGGAATGTTCCGCGAGAGCCGCGGCTTCCGCTTCGGGGACTTCGAGCATGGTCAGATCACCGCGCGTCACCTGAAAAATGAGGAGATTGCGCAAGGATTCGAGCAACTCGGAAAGGAGGCGTCCCAGATCCTTGCCGTTTCGGGCCAGTTCGTTCAATTCCCGCAAGGCGGTTTCGGCTTCGCCGGTCACCAAGGAATTGACCAGCGACAAGACCTGGCTCCGAGAAGTCAGCCCAAACATCGAGAGGACGTCGCTCTCGACGATGGTGCCGCCGCAGAAGCTGATCAATTGATCGAGGGTCGATTCGGCGTCGCGCATGCCCCCATCCGCGCCGCGGGCAATCGCATATAGAGCCGCACCATCGATTTGGATCTGTTCCTGTTTGGCAATCGAGGCCAAATGGGTGACGATGAGCGCGGTCGGGATGCGGCGCAGATCGAAGCGCTGGCAGCGGGAAAGAATGGTGGGCAGGACTTTTTCCGGCTCGGTCGTGGCGAACATGAACTTCACATGCTCCGGGGGTTCCTCGAGCGTCTTGAGGAGAGCGTTGAACGCCTCCTTGGTCAGCATGTGAACTTCGTCGATGATGTAGATCTTGAACCGCGACGTGGCCGGAGCGTACTTGACGGTTGCCCGGAGCTCGCGGATTTCCTCGATGCCGCGATTGCTCGCGCCGTCAATTTCCAGGACGTCCAAGGCGCGTCCCTCGGTGATCTCTTGGCAGCGGGGGTCATCGTCTGGAAAATCGACCTTCGGACCGCCCGTGCAATTGAGGCATTTGGCGAAGATTCGGGCCAGGGTCGTTTTGCCGGTGCCCCGCGGGCCGACGAAAAGGTAGGCGTGGGCAATGCGCTGCTGTTGGATCGCATTGGACAGGGTTTGGGTGACATGACCTTGCCCTACCACGTCCGAAAACCGCTGAGGGCGGTATTTGCGGGCTATGACCTGATACGACATCGCGACGGCTCGACTCTCCGGATTCTCGCGCCACCGGCTTCAGATGGCGATGGGGCACCGGCCGGGAAGCGACATCCATCGCCGACCGGCCCCCCCGACATGCTAAGTAAATTGAAATGCCAGGGTGACCACGGCGGATGCGGAGCAGACTGCCGTTGCTGCATTCCTGCCCTGGCGGGGTTCGTAAGTCCGCACTCCATGGGCCCTGGCAAAATCCGGAGGGAAGGTAAGCTCCGCTCCTCCGGCCATCAAGCAGAATTCCAAGGATTCGAAATCGCCAGGATGCGGTTGATATTTCCCGCATCTCTGGCACGCTCCCGACCAGCTTTATGGTTCGAATCTGTCTATGAACATGAGAATCGCCTGGCTTTGGGTGTTCGCGGGTCTGGCCGTTTCTGCGGCGGAGTTCAAGTTTCCGTGCCCGGAAAATGAAATCGCCCGCTACACCGCCTATCACGTCCGCGAGCCCTTCAAGGTGGATGGACGCCTCAGCGAGCCGGCTTGGCAGCAGGTTCCGACCTCGCCGCGTTTCATCGACATCCTCACCGGCCAGCCCGCTCTTCATGAGACTCGCGCCATCGTCCTTTGGAATGACGAATATTTGTATGTGGCGTATCGGATCGAAGAACCTCTCGTTCACGCCAAATACACCCGGCACAACTCGCCGATCTATTATGACAACGACGTGGAGATGTTCATTGCCGGCCGCGACGCCTATTACGAATTTGAAATCAACGCCTTGAACACCTCCTACGAGGTGTTCTTCATTTGGGAAGAAGCCTATCAGAGCGGCGGTTTTGCCCAGGCGCCGGAGTTCCGCCGCGCCAAACTGAAACCGTTCAACGGCGTCGGATTCACCCGCCATCCCCGCGGCGGGCGGCTCGGACAATTCGACTGGACCTTTCCCGGCAAACAGACGGCGGTGTTCATCGACGGCACGATCAACAAGGACAGCGACCGCGACCGCGGCTGGACGGTCGAACTCGCGTTTCCGTGGAAAGGCCTGGCCTGGTTGGCGAAGGCCGAGGGACGCGCCTTGCCGCCGCGCGAGGGCGATGTCTGGCGCATGGACTTCTCCCGCTTCAATACCTACAAAGAAGCGCCCCCGGCCAAAGACTCGGGCGGCTGGGTTTGGAGTCGGCATGGAGTCTGGGATTCCCACGTTCCGGAATGCTTTCCTTACATTCGATTCACGACCAACGACGTCAGCGCCGCGACCTCGGCGCCGGCGAAATGAGCGCGGAAGATCGGACCCGGGCGCTGGTTTTACGGACGGATTGATCGCCGAGGGTCGGCGACGAATGGGGGGGCCGCCATTTCAGAGCATTGACGTCGGTCAATGGAATCTGGCGGGATACTGGTAAGGAAAGGCCGCAATCCATATCCGTTATGCGCAAGCCATCTTTCCGTGAACCTGGGTGGGGTGAGACTCCGTCGAGCCCTGACTTTTTTGCCGACCAAGATTTCAGGGCCCGACGGAGTCTCGCCCCACCGTGGGATGGGTTCACGGCCACGTTTCATCTCCAATCGTTGGAGGTTTTCCCTCTTCATGAACCGCCCGCGCTGCGGGTCGCAACCCCGCGATCCGGACGACGCCTTGGTCGGGCGCTGCGGGTCATGTTCCCGCTATGCGCGGCGGCGCTGATGGCGCTGAGTCTCGTCCGCGAGTCGCATTCGGCGGCTCCGCCGAAGCCCTCGGCCGTTCCAGCGGCTCCGCTCCAGGTCCCGCCGGTGGACCGAGTGACGGGCGCAAGTCTGCGCGCCTTGATCCTTGAATTGCGCGAGTCGGAAGTGCTGAACCCGCTGCGGGCTGAGCGGTTTCTGGAAAGACTGGATCTGCTGGCGCGACAGGCGGAGGCGGGCGGCGCGGCGGTTGAAATGGCGGATCTGCAGCGTGAGATCCTGCTCTGCGACGTGCGCCGTTTGCTCGTGATTGAGCGGCACGAGATCAATCCCACCCATGTTTACACCTATCACAACGAAGGATTCCGAGCCGGGGGCGGACTGTACGTGGTGGAATGCGCTGCCGGGGCCTCCGCCGTCCGATCGCAGGATGGCGGATCACCCATCCTCGATCGCGCACGCGTGGAATTGGCCGCGTCACCACAGGGGCAGATTCTCGATTGCGATCTTTCCGCGGACGGATCGAAGGTGCTTTTCAGTTGGCGACAGCGAGAGAGCGAGGGGTATCACCTTTGGACGGTCAACGTGGATGGCACGGCCTTGCGCCAACTGACCCAGGGCGAGTGGCACGATTACAACGGGTGCTGGCTGCCGGATGGGGGCCTCGCCTTCGTCAGCACGCGCAATGCGCAGTTTGCCTATTGCTGGAATTCCCCCGTCGGCGTCGTGCATCGCATCGAGGCGGACGGCTCGAAGGTGCGCCGGTTGTCGGCCAATTACTTGAACGACTTTACTCCGTATCCACTCGAGGACGGCCGGATCATTTACTCGCGTTGGGAATACGTGGACAAGCCGGCCATTCCCATTCAGAGCCTTTGGACGATCAACCCGGACGGGACCGGATTGGCCGGGTACTTCGGCAATCGAGTCATTTCTCCCGGCACCTTCATGGAGGCACGTTCCATTCCCGGAACCGACCGGATTGTCTGCACGATGACCGGCCATAACGGCCCGGCCCGGGGCGCGATCGGGGTCATCGATCATGCCCGGGGCGCGAACGCGCAGGAGGCCATTTGGAATGTCACGCCCGACGTCCCCATGCCGCGGGTGGAGGAAGGCAATGGCAACTTCGAAGGCACCAAGCCTTACTCGACGCCGGTGCCGCTGGACCGGCATCGGTTCCTGGTCAGTGCGCGCGGACCGGTGTTGGTGCGCAATTTTGCCGGCACCTGCCAGTCCACCGCGCTGCCCGCGCCGGGGAATGGCCGGCATTGGTATGGCGCGCAGCCCGTCCGGCCACGGGCCACGCCAAACCGGATTCCGCGCGGCGCGACGGTGGCTGGGTCCGAGACGGCGCCCACTTCCTCCGAGTCCGGGCCAGCCGCGACGCCGTCTCAAAACGGCGCTGTCCGGGAGACGGCCTACCTCTTTCTTCAAGATGTTTATCAAGGCCTCGAGCCGCACGTCTCGCGGGGCGAAATCCGGCGCTTGCGGGTCGTGCGGGAAATGCCCAAGACGGTCCGGATTCATCCCGACAAACGAGCCTTTGGCTTTCAGTTTCCGGTGATTTCCGCCGGGGCCACCTACGCGGGCAAGGAAGTCATCGGCGAAGTGGACGTGGAACCGGACGGTTCCGCGGCATTTGCAGTGCCGGCCGGGGTGCCCCTCTACTTCATGGCCCTCGACCGCCACGGCCGGGCTCTGCAGCGCATGCGGTCCTTCACGCATCTCATGCCGGGTGAAGTGCAGGGGTGTGTGGGCTGCCACGCCGATCGGGGCCAACTGGCGCCCCTTCCGCAGCGGCTCGTCTCGGCGGGCGGCGCGTGCAAAACGTTGGAACCGCCCGAATGGGGCGTGGGTGGATTCGATTATGCGGCGGTCGTTCAGCCCGTCCTGGACCGGCACTGTGTCGAGTGTCACAGCGGCCCGCTTGCGGCCGGCCGGGTCGATCTGAGTGGCGATCGGACCGATTACTTCAACGTCTCCTACGAATGGTTGGCCCGCGGGCGCCGGCAATCGGGCGAAGCCCAATGGGACAGTCCTTACGTGAACTGGATTCCGACCTACAACGGGTTTGAAACGAACATTCTCCTCGTGACCCCGAAAGCGTGGGGCAGCCCTCGGAGCAAGCTTGCCGACCTGATCCTGGCCGGTCATCCCGAGCCGGACGGCCCGGCGCGGGTGGCGCTGAACGAGGCGGAACGGCGCCGCATCCTCGCCTGGATTGATCTCAACATTCCCTATTATGGCACGAGCGAGACGACGCATCCGGAGAGCGCGGGCAGCCGTCGGATTTATCCACCCGAGCTCGACCGCACGCTCGCCGAGGTCGCCGCGCGCCGGTGCGCCGAATGCCACGTCAACGGCAAGATACCGCGCCCCTTCTGGACGCGCATTACGAACCCTCAATTGAACAGTTTCCTGCTCGCCCCTCTGGCCAGGGAAGCGGGCGGCAGCGGCGCGTGTGGCCGGGCTGTGTTCGCCGGTCCGACCGACCCGGATTATCGGTCCATCCTGCGGACGTTTGAACCGGTGCTGGCGGAGCTGGAGCGAAACCCGCGAATGGATATGCCCGGCGCCAAAGCCTCGCTCGTGGTCAATCGTTCCTGCCAATGAATGCGTTCTGCGCTTCCCGTTCCCGGAGAAATCGGGTTGCGGCCGGACTTCCGCTGGGGTTTCCACTCGCGCTCGTTCTGTTCGCGGCCTTCACCGTTCACGGGGCGGATGGCGCGTTGGCTCCGAGCCGGCCCGCTCCAGCCGCCGAAGACACGCCAGCGTTGACCCTCGGCGACGGCGCTTCGGTTCCGTCGTGGATCATCAACGCGGCGCGCTGCCGCCGGGTCGTCCTCGCGGGCGAGCCGTGCCTGGAGATCGAGCCGGACCGTGATCCTTACGCAAAAGTCGAATGGGAGATTCGCCTTCCGGACGTGGCCCGTTGGGCGGGACAAAGCATCGTGCTCGAGATCGAGTATTGCGATCAGGGGGCGGGCGTGATTGACCCCCGGCTGCAATTCGGGACGGGCTGGACCGGAAGCTCCGTGGCGCCCGGACGGCGGAGTTCCTACACCCGGCTCAACACGATGAAAATGCGGCGCGGCTGGTTTGGTTTCCCGCTTCCGGCCGCCTCGATCATGAGGACCAACCCGCCGGTCTTGCGAGTGGCCGGGCTGCAGTATTTGCGAAGTGTGCGGATCTTGTCGCAACCGCCGGAAACGGCGTGGAGTGCGGTCAAATCGTCCGTGCCGAAACAGGTCAAGCCGATGGTCACCTTGCGCAAGCCGATGGAGCTGGTGACCACGGCCGGCGTGGATGTGTTGGGGGATATGTCCGCTCTGTCCGATTCTCTGGAGGCGATGAATGATCTGGCGCCCTTGGCCCGGGTGCTGGGCTTCACCTCCATCGAGAGCTACGTCACCTGGAAACGATTGGAGCCACAAAGGGAAGGAGAGTTCGATTTCAGTTTCTACGACGCGATCGTGCGGAAGCTGGCGGAATATGGTTTGAAATGGTTTCCCTTGCTCATCGTCGGCTCGGGCTACGCCCTGCCCGATTGGTTCCTGGGCAGCCCTGAATACGCGGGCTTCGTCTGTCTGGAACATGGTCTGACGAATTCGATTCAGAGCATTTGGTGTCCGGCGCAGCGGCGTCACGTGACCCGCTTTCTTCAGGCGTTTGGCCGTCATTACGACGCGACGGACGTGCTGGAAGGCGTGCGCTTGGGGCCCAGCGGCAACTACGGGGAATCCCAGTACCCGGCGAGTGGCGGTTGGGCGGCCAAAGGCGAGAAAATGCACATCCATATCGGCTGGTGGGCGGGCGATTCTTTCGGGCGCGCGGATTACCGGCGCTGGCTGCGCCAACGCTACTCTTCCGTGGATGGTCTGAACCGGGCTTGGGATTCGACCTATCACTCCTTTGATGAGATTCAACCCGGGCTGCCGAATACCCTCCTTTCGAAGCGGGAACGCGTCGATCTGTCGAGTTGGTACACGGACTCGATGACCGACTGGTGCGAATGGTGGGCTCGCGAGGCGCGCCGCGCTCTGCCCAAGACCAGGATCTATCAATCGGCCGGAGGCTGGGGCTTCCGCGAGGCCGGGACCGATTACAGCGCCCAGACCAAATCCATGGTCGAAGTGGACGGAGGCGTCCGGCTGACGAATGAAACCGATAGCTACGAGCAGAACTTTTACGCCACCCACCTCGCCGCCACGGCCGCCCGGCTTTATCGCGTTGGCCTTGGCTACGAGCCTGCGGGAGGGCACACGGCCCGCGGCACGGTCGGCCGGATCTTCAACACCGCCGCCACGCAAGGGGATCATCTCTTTACCTACCATGGCAATTTGTTTGACCACCAGCTCAGCATCGCCCAGTGGTTGAAATGCCTGCCCATTCTGGATACCCGGCAGAATCCGCTCGTCGAGGTGGCCCTCTACTATCCCGAGACGGAGAACCAGTTGAGCGACGCGGCCTTTCGCCACATTTACGCCTGGGGCTTCAATCCGGTCGCCCGCGAAATTCGTCGCGTGGTGGACGTGGATTACCTGGATGACCGGCTCATTCGCGAAGGATTCTTGAATCGTTACAAGGTGTTGGTTTTCGCTTGGGGCCGGTTCATCGAGGCGGACGTGCAGCGCCATATTGATGCCTGGCTGCGCCGGGGCGGCACGATCATTTACCCCGTCTATCCGCGAGGTCTCCAGCAAACGGTCGAGGAGGATACGTCCGTTTTCCAGCGTTGGAGTCGGGGTGACACGGGGAGCGGCGCCTTCCATCGGTTCGTCGGTGATGTGGATCCGCCCAGCCTTTACGGCGAGTTTGCCCGAAAGGTTCTGCGTTCGATCCCTTCTCTGCATCCGTGGACGCGGCAGGCGATCACGATCGCCCGACCGGAGCACGTCTTTTTCACCGTGCAAAGCGACGGACATTTGTTGGCGCTGAATTATGATGACGAGCCGGCGCGGGTGAGCGTGGCCGGCGGAAGGGAAGTCACGATCGAGCCCTATGGCATTGCCCGGATAGGATTGGGCGGGGGCACGCCGTGACGGTTGGGTCGGCCGCTTTCTCTCGTTTACTTTGGGCGATTCCCGGGAGAGCCCTTGGCGTGGTCGCTCTCGTCCCCGAATTCGAACTTGCGCACGCAATCCGGGCAGATGCCGTGGCTGAACTCGGCCTGGGAATGATCCCGGATATAGACCTCGATCTGGTTCCAGTAGCCGCGGTCATCGCGCACCCGTTTGCACCAGGCGCAGATGGGCAAGAGTCCCTGGAGCGTCTTGATTTGGCTCACCGCGTCGTCGATTTTCGCTTGCAGTTCGCGCTGGCGCTGGAGCAGTTGGCGCGCCCGCAGATGATAGATCCCAGCTCCGGCGGCCACGAGCAGCAGTCCGCATAGCCCGTAGAACCACCGGGTTTGATAGAGATGGGGGCGCAATGTGAAATCGAACGAGGCGATGGTGGTGCTCCAGACGCCGTCGTTATTGGCAGCCTTGACCTGGAACCGATACTTCCGCGAGGGGAGGAACGTGTAGCTGGCGGATCGCTCCAAGCCCGCGTCGATCCATCCCGGATCGAACCCCTCGAGTTGATAGGCGAAACGCATCCGCGACGGCGCGACAAAGCTTAGGCCGGTGAAGTGAAACTCGAACCGCTCGCTCCCGGCCGGCAGGTGTTCGCCCGCCTGGATGAGGCGGCCCTCCACTCGGACCTCTTCCAACACGACTGGCGGAGGCAGGGCATTGCGACGCAAGCGGCCCGGGTCCACCATCGCCACCCCCTGCAACGTCGGGAACCAGAGCCGCCCGTCCTCCGTCCGCCAGCCCGCCGGGCTGCCGCCGTTACACTCCCGGTTCTCCATGCCGTCCGCCTCGTCGAAGGCGGTGGATGAAATCGATTTGAGCCGGCCCTGGGCAAAATCCTCGAGCTCGCTCTTGTCAACCCGGAAGACGCCCAGGTTGCAGCTCATCCAAAGGCTTCCCCGGCGGTCATCCAGGATCTGAAACAGCCCGTCGCTTCGCAACCCGTCGCGAGTGCGGTAGGTGTTAATGCGCCCATTCCTCATCCGGTCGAGCCCGCCGCCGTAGGTGCCAATCCAAAGCGTTCCATCCTCGTCATCGAGTTCCAGTGTCCGGACAAAGTTGTGCGAGAGTCCGTGCGCGGTCGTGAAGACCGTGAACTTGCCGTCCTGCCACCGCGTCAGACCCCCGTACGTGCCAATCCACAGCGCGCCGTCCTTGTCTTGGAGCATCGCGCGGACGCGGTCATCAGCCAGGCCATCCCGGGTCGTGAAGGTCACGAGCCGGTCCCCTTCCACCCGGCTCAAGCCTCCGCCGCGCGTCCCGACCCAAATCCGGCCTTCCCGGTCCTCAAAAATGACTCGGACTGGGAAGCTGGGCAGCCCGTTCGCCCGGTCGTAAACCACCCACTGCCCCTCTCGCCAGCGCAAGAGCTGGGGCGGGCCGCCAATCCAGAGGTTCCCTTGGCGATCCTCGAGCAGGGCGCGGATCTCCGTGTTGGGAATGGGCGCCTTCTCATCGGTAGGCAGGCGCACGAAACGGTTGTTCTGAAACTGATAGATCTGGCCGCTGTCCGTGCCCACCCAAAAACCGCCGCGACTGCTGCCGGTGATCGCGACGATCCGCTCGCTCAGAAGTCCGTGCCGGGTGCCGAAGCTGACGAAGCTGGCATCGCGCCATCGGCTGACTCCTCCGCCGTCGGTCCCGATCCAGTAGCTGCCTTCGCGATCCTGGAAGACCGAGATCACGGATTCACTGAGCAGACCATCGCGGCTCGTGATGCTGCTGAACTGGCCGCGACTAAGCCGGGTCACGCCTCCATGCGTGCCCACCCAGAGGCTGCCAGCCGCATCCACGTAAAGCGCCCGGATCGAATTGTGCGCCAGTCCATCTTGAACGGCGTAGGTGACGACTCCATCCCGTCGCCACCGCGTCAGACCGACGTCAGTGCCCACCCATAAGCTCCCCTCGGCATCGCCGGCCAACGCCGTGACGGTGTCGGTGGCGAGTCCGTCCCGCGCGGTGAAGGTGACGAATCGCTCCTGGTCGAACTGGCTGAGTCCGCTGGCCGTTCCCACCCACACCAAGCCGTCCGAATCCACCGCAACGGACGAGGTGGAAAGACTGCCCAGGCCTTGCGCGGTCGTGTAATTCTTGAATCCCTGGGCCGTCCGGCGGGTCACCCCGGCATCCTGCGTCGCAATCCAAAGCGCGCCGGCCCGGTCCTCGGCCAGAGCCATTATGGACTGACCCGGAAGTCCATCGCTCGCCCCGTAGCTCCGAAACCGGCCGTCGCGGAACGCGACCAGTCCTCCCCCGTAGGTTCCAATCCAAAGCGTCCCGTCCTTGTCCTCGCAAAGCGCCAGGATATGATTGACCTGAATCTGGGGTGTCGTGGTGCGGTCGAAGACGACGAACCGAACGCCATCAAATCGCACCAGCCCTTCCTGAGTTCCCATCCAAAGATAGCCATCGCGGGTTTGGACCACCGCATGGACGGAGTTCTGCGGGAGGCCATTCTTATTCTGCCAGGTTTCGTGGCTGAACTGGTTGATGGGGCGTTCCGAATCCTGGGCAAAAGCCATTGGAACCCAAAAGTAGAGCGCCACCACGAGGCCGAGGCCGTAGGAGCCCTGGCGAACGAGACGCGGTGACGGCCCAACCGGGCCAGAACTCTGACAAATCGAACCCATGCGCAAAGAATGCAGGGCCAACGGTGATATTCGGCTCAGACGGACCAGCAATATCCGCGACCCCGCGGGAACACAAGGCGAAACACACCCCGGACGAGTTGATTGAAAACGAGGTCAACCCGCGGTCAACAAAAGCCAAGATCCGGGGAGCCCAGTTTAGCGACTTGGCTAATTGTGCAAACAGCGACTATGACCGCCGCCGCTCAAGCTCAATACAAAGCCCAGGCCCGCATCATCAAGGCCCTGGCTCATCCGACCCGCCTGTTCATCGTGGACGAACTCGCGCGCGGCGAACGCTGCGTCTGCGATCTCACCGACCTGATTGATGCCGAAATGCCGACCGTATCCCGACATCTGAGCGTGCTCAAGAACGCCGGCATCCTCGAGGATGAAAAGCGGGGCGCCCAGGTGTTTTACCGGTTGCGCGTGCCGTGCGTGTTGAACTTCTTCAAGTGCATCGAGGCCGTCCAAGTCAACCGCGGTGGGAATTGATTCGTGGCGGTATTTTTTTGCCCGAGAATTTAGCACATTGGCTAAATGACAACGAACCGGAAGATCGAATGGAAGCCGCTGGCACTCATCGCCGGCCTGTTTCTGGCCTGTTTCTACCTGCCGGTCGGCCGGCCGCGCTTCGACCGCGCCGTGACCGAGGGGTTTGAACTCGTGAAGTGGTATGCGCGGGAGCATGTCATCCTTTGCCTCATCCCGGCGTTCTTCATCGCGGGGGCGATTGGCGTGTTCGTCAGTCAGGCCTCGGTGATGAAGTATCTCGGGCCAAAGGCGAACAAGGCTCTGGCCTACGGCGTGGCCTCGATATCGGGAACGATCCTCGCGGTCTGCTCTTGCACGGTGCTGCCGTTGTTCGCGGGCATTTGGCGCAGGGGCGCGGGGCTCGGCCCGGCCACGGCGTTCCTTTACTCCGGTCCGGCCATCAATGTGCTGGCCATCGTCCTGACGGCGCGCGTGCTTGGATTGAAACTCGGCATCGCGCGAGCCGTGGGCGCGGTGGTGTTCAGTGTGGTGATCGGATTGCTCATGCACCTGATTTTCCGCAAGGAGGAATTGGCCAAGGCCGAAGCTGCGGCGCTCTTGTCCGAGCCGGAAGTGAAGCGTCCACTCTGGCATAACCTCATCTATTTCGCCTCCATGGTGGGCATTCTCGTATTCGCCAATTGGGCCAAACCGATGGAGAACGCCGGAATCTGGCACGCCATCTGGCTGATGAAATGGCCGATCACGGCGGCCTGTGCGGCGGCTTTGGGCTCGGTGCTCGTGCGCTGGTTCGCAGTGGCGTGGTGGAAGGTGCTGGCGGTGGCGGTCCCCGCGACCGTGCTGGCGTTCGTGTTTCCGCACCAACCAATGATTCCCTTCGTGTTCGGCGTTGTCGGATTGTCCATCATCACGAGCACCAGTCAGGACGAAACCGGCGAATGGTTTTCTTCCACCTGGACATTTGCCAAACAGATCACGCCCCTGCTGCTCCTCGGCGTGCTGGCGGCGGGATTCTTTCTCGGGCGTCCAGGCCAGGAAGGCATCATTCCATCCGATTGGATCACAGCGGCGGTCGGCGGCAATTCGCTGCGAGCCAATGTCCTCGCGTCCGTGGTCGGCGCCTTCATGTATTTCGCGACGCTCACTGAAGTGCCGATTCTGCAAGGATTGATTGGCCGCGGCATGGGGCAAGGCCCCGCTCTCGCGCTGTTGCTGGCCGGTCCGGCCCTTTCGCTCCAAAGCATGCTGGTTCTGCGCACCGTGATGGGCACACCAAAGACGGCGGTTTATGTCGGGCTCGTCATCGTGATGGCCACGGTCACGGGGCTGATTTACGGAGCATTGTTTTAACCTCAAACCAAAGGAATCGCCTTATGCAAATCCTCGTGATTGGACCCGGTTGCTCGAAGTGCAAAACCCTCGCGCAATTCACCGAACAAGCCGTCAAAGAACTCGGCCTCACCGCCGAAATCAACAAGGTCACCGACCTCAAACAAATCATGGCCTTGGGCGTGATGATGACACCCGCTCTGGCCGTGAACGGCACCATCAAGGTATCCGGCAAAGTGCCCAGCGTGCCGGAACTCAAGAAACTGCTCGCATGAACATGGCGCGCCCAGCGTGCGGCAACTCGTGCATGTCAAATGTGATACGGGAAAGCGTTACCCCAAACTAAACTATGAATACACCTGTGAAAATCCTCATCGTGACCGCGCTTGCCGTGGTCGTTGTCGGAGCCGTCGCCCTCAAAAAGAGCAAAAACCCTACTGAGACCAACCCCGTTCCGGCACCAGTTGCGGCCGGACGGACGGCTGAAGGCCCGGCCGCCACGACAGCGCCGGTCGCCATCACGAAGTTGCCCAAGATGGTCGACCTCGGCGCGGGCAAGTGCATCCCGTGTAAAATGATGGCGCCCATCCTCGCGGAGCTAAAACGCGACTACGCGGATCGCTTCATCACGGAGTTCATTGACGTGTGGGAGAATCCAGACGCCGGCAAGCAGTATGGCATTGACGTGATTCCGACCCAGATCTTCTACGACGCCAAAGGCCAGGAACGATTCCGCCACGTCGGCTTCTTCAGCAAAGAAGACATTCTTGGCCAGTGGAAGGAACTGGGCGTGGATGTTCGCGGCGGAGCATCGACGGCCGGCATTGTTCGCGAAACGCCCGTGCGGCCGGACACACGTCCGCGCGACTCGGTTTGTTTTCTCTGTGACGAGGACGTGAATCCCAAGACCCGGACGGTAGTGAAGGGGCAGAGTGAGCAGCGCGTCTTGTGCTCTCCGCATTGCTACTTCATCTACTTCTCCAGCTTGGTGGGAGCGGATCCAAAGGCGGAGGAAGCCAAGGTCAGTGTGACCGATTGGGCGAGCGGCAATCTCGTGGCGGCCAAGGCATCGACCTATCTCTACGGCCTGGACGCCAAGGGCCGGCCCACAACTCAGGCGTTTGCCGACCATGCCGCCGCTGCGAAGGCGCAACAGACCAGTCCCGGCAATCTGCTCGCTTGGGATGTGCTTCGCTCCAAAGAACTCGCCACACGCTGCGCCTTTTGCGACCGCGCGGTGTATCCCGAGGATGCCTGCGGCGTGAAGTTCGGCGCCACGCACGGTTACGGCTGCTGCACTCACTGCTCAATGGGCGTGGCGGCGCGGCTCAAGCAGGACATCGAGGTCGAAGCCCGTGATGGTCTGACCGGCGAACTCATCCGCGTAAAGACCTTGAATGGCAGCATCGCGTCGCTCGAACCCGAAACAGCGGTGGCATGGTTCGGCCAGAACCGGAGCGCGGACGGCAAATGGGTTTCCGCCGGCTGCTTCAAGCAGGGATTCTTCGTCAACGCGGATAACCTGAAAAAATGGCTCGAGGCCCGCCCCGCGATGACGGGCCGGCAAATCACCATCGCGCAAGCGCTGGCCGACAAGATGAAGCTCTCACCGGAACAAATCGCCAAAGCGTGCAAGCTCGGCGAGTGCAAGTAGCCAGGAGTCAGTAATCGGTGATCAGTGATTACTGACCACTCGAAGCATGGAACAACTCTTCACGAATCTCGCTCACGCGGTGGAAGGCGGGCCCCTGCTGGCGCTGGGCGCGTCGGCCGTCTGGGGCATCCTAAGCATTGTCCTCAGCCCGTGCCATCTGGCCAGCATCCCGCTTATCGTCGGTTTCATCAGCGGACAAGGGCGGGTGTCCACCGCGCGCGCGTCGGGTATCGCCTCACTCTTTGCGATCGGCATCCTGGTCACCATCGGGGCCATCGGCGCCATCACCGCCGCCGCGGGTCGGATGATGGGCGACGTGGGGCGCTCCGGGAATTACTTCGTCGCGCTCATCTTTTTCGTCGTCGGGCTGCATTTGGTGGGGGTGATCCCCCTGTCGTTCTCCGGGCCGGGGCAAGTGGGTTTGAAACGAAAGGGCCTCCTGGCCGCGTTTATTCTCGGGCTGGTCTTTGGCCTCGCGCTTGGCCCCTGCACGTTTGCTTACATGGCGCCGATCCTGGGCGTCACATTCAAGCTGGCAGCGACGAACTTCCCCTACGGCGCGCTCCTGCTGCTCGCCTACGGTGTCGGCCATTGTTCCGTGATCGTGCTGGCCGGCGCCTCCACCGAACTCGTCCAGCGTTTCCTTGACTGGAACGAGCGCTCCAAGGGCATGAGGGTGATGAAGTCGGTCTGTGGCGTGCTCGTCATTCTCGGGGGGCTCTGGCTGATTTACACGGCTCCCTGAGCCGTAGCGATGCCGTTGGGTTCAGAAAAGGAAAAGGTGTCAAAAGGTGTCAGTTCCTAGTTTCTAACACCTGACGCGGCGCGGAGCATACGTCAGGCTCGCTGCATGGGTCGCAAACTGCGGGTCCAATATCCAGGAGCCATCTACCACGTGATGAACCGGGGTGACCGCCGCGAACCCATTTTCCAAGACGATCTGGACCGGCAACGCTTTCTCCAAACTCTGGCCGAGGCCTGCGCCAAGACCGACTGGCAGATGCACGCCTGGTGTTTGATGGGAAACCATTTTCATCTGGTGCTGGAGACGCCTCAGGCCAACTTGGTGGCGGGCATGAAATGGTTTCTGGGCACCTCCACCGGCCGCTTCAATCGCCGCCACAAGCTTTTCGGGCCTTTGTTCAGCGGACGCTACCAGGCGCTGGTGGTCGATGGGAGCGGCCACGGCTATCTGAAGACGGTGTGCGACTACGTCCACTTGAATCCGGTGCGAGCCAAATTGCTCACGGCCGAGCAGCCGCTCCGTGCGTTCGTTTGGAGCAGCTTTCCTGAATACCTTCGAGGCTCCACCCAGCGCCCGCCGTGGTTGCGGGTGGATCGGCTGTTCGGAGAAATGGGCCTTCCCCAGGACAGCCGGGCCGGTCGCCAGCAGTTCGAGTTACGAATGGAAGAGCGGCGCGCGCAGGAGGCGGGTGACGATTGGAAGAGCGTCCGGAGGGGTTGGTGTCTGGGAGAGGAAAGCTTTCGTCGGCAATTGCTCGCACAGATGGACGGTCGGATGGGGGAGCACCACTACGGAGCGGAGCGTCAGGAAAGCGCGGCGGAGAAAGCCGAGCGCGTGGTGCGGGAGGGCTTGAAGAAAGCGCGCTGGACAGAGGAAGATTTGCGGGTGCGGCGCAAGTCCGACCCGGGGAAGATCAAGCTGGCCGCGCACTTGCGTCAGGAAACGACCATGACGCTCAAATGGATCGCGGAACGGCTCCAGGTGGGAGCCTGGACGCATTTGAACAAACGCTTTTATCAGCACCGCAAAGAGGCGGGAGGGCTGAAAGTTGAATAAACTAGGAACTGACACCTTTATAAACTAGGAACTGACACCTTTAAGACACCTTTACGAAGTGAAT
>CAYHFE010000002.1:26054-66510 GCA_964355375.1 uncultured Verrucomicrobiota bacterium | reverse complement strand
CCGCTGGCGGGTATGCTCCCTCGTCGCGCCTCGCCCAGCGGCCTTTTCCGCGAAAGCAGGACCCTTTTGAATTTTCAAACAGGCTCTAAGGAGTATTTGTCCAGGGGCGACTGGCAGTTTTTTCATCTCTCGGCACCGACTCGGCAGCGAGAGAGAGCCACGGCGAAGCCCCAAATCGAACGAGTTCCAACCCAAAACCAACCCCGGATCGATGCAACGATCCTGAGCTCTGGTTCACCGGTTCGCCTTCAGCCCAAGCCTCCGGAAAACCAAAGCGCAAAACGACGCGTTGTGATGGCCGGACCGAGTTGCAAGAATCTTGCTAGCAACGCTTAATCAGGAGTGGCTGAGATCCAGGAGAGACGAGATGAAATCGCATGCTCCGAATCGGGTCCTCGACTGGGCACTCGGAAATTGACCGAAGTCCCAGGCGACACTCCAGCCAGGAAGTCGGAGCCATCCCGAAGCCGGTCTTCGAAACGTCGTGGCATGCCGGGTGCTTCGATGGTCCCGAATGAATGTCAGTTTGTACCAGGCTGCGGCAGCACTCGACGGAAACGTTCGATGGCAGCAGATGATCGCCGAAAACCTCGCGGCCTCTTCGGTGCCTGGATTCAAGAAGCAGTCGGTTTCGTTCTCGACCATTGAAGCCGGCGTCCTTGGAGCTGGATCGGATTCGATGGCCGCTCAAAGAAACCCGTCATTGCTTCCAACGCCGAATTTCGGGACGGACTTCAAGCAAGGCGAAATGAAGGCGACTCAAGTTAATAACCAAATCGCCCTCAACGGCCCCGGCTTTCTTTCGGTCCAACTGCCAAACGGCCAAACCGGCTACATCAGGGACGGTGAATTTCACGTCAGTCAAACAGGACAGCTCCTGAATAAGGACAATTTTGAGCTCATCGGCGACGGAGGACCGATCCAGGTCGATGCCCGCAATTCCGAAGGGATTTCGATTTCTCAGTCGGGTGAAGTGGGCCAGGGCCTAACCATTCGCGGCAGACTAAGTATTGTCGAGTTTCCGAACACCAACCAGCTCCAGCGCATCGCCGGAGGATATTACGTCGCCAAGCCCAATGCACAACCGGTGCCGACCACGGGAGGCACGGGTGTGCTCCAAGGATTCATGGAAATGTCCAACGCCGTGCCAATGATCGAAATGGGCAACTTGCTGCTCGCGCTTCGGCATTTTGAAGCCAACCAAAGAGTCATCCAAATGCAGGATGAACGGATGGGCAAGACCATCCAGGAACTCTCCACCACGAGCTAACACACTTTGAAGCCATGATCCGCGCCCTTTACTCCTCGGCCACGGGAATGCAGTCCCAGCAGATGAACCTCGACGTCATCGCCAACAACTTGGCCAACGTCAATACGACCGGTTTCAAGAAGAGCAGGATCGAATTTCAAGACCTCCTTTACCAAAACACGAAGACCCCCGGAGCCGAACAAGGCGGTGGCAATCAATTGCCCACCGGCATGCAGATCGGACACGGCTCGCGCGCGGTTTCGACCTCCCGGGTTTTCACGACCGGTGAATTGATCCAAACGGACGAGACTCTCGATGTCGCGGTGGCCGGGGACGGATTCTTCGAAGTCCAGATGCCTGACGGTACTCAAGCCTTCACTCGCGATGGCGCATTCAAACGGGCTTCCGACGGCCGTATCGTCACCACGGATGGCCTGACTGTTCTCAGCGGGTTCCAGCCCATTACTCCGGGAACAACGGGGATCAATATCGCCGCCAACGGCGAAGTGAGCTTGAGCGGACCAGCCGGAACGACCAACTTTCGTGTCCAGTTAACTCGTTTCAATAACCCGGCCGGCTTGGAAAGTCTGGGACGAAATCTTTTTCGCGAAACCACCGCGTCCGGGGCGCCCGAAGCCGGAAATCCGAACGAGAACGGCTTCGGTGAACTGGCTCAAGGCTACCTCGAACGATCCAATGTCAAAGTGGTCGAGGAAATGGTCAATCTAATCCTCGCCCAACGGGCCTACGAAGTGAATTCGAAGGCGGTCCAAGCTGCCGACGAAATGATGCAGCAAAGCAACAGCTTGAAGCGTTAGTCGAATGTTCTTCCAAAACTCACTTCGATCCGCTGTCTCGACCTTCCTGTTCGCGACTCTCCTTGGTTTATCCGCGACCCGAGCGGCGCAATCCTGGGAACTTCTGCCTCAGGCCGAGGTTGATTCCCAAGGTATTTTCGCGGATCGGCTCTTCGCCGAAAAGAGCGCCGAGTCTCACGCGCAAATCCGCCTCGCCAACGCCCCCGCTTGGGGCGAATCCCGCCGTCTGACGCGGGACGACGTTCTCCAACTTCTGGCCAAGGCCACCCCTGACTTCAACGCCAATCTGACGGGTGCTCCGCAGGTGACGATCACCCGCCGGGCCGAGAAGCTCACGGAGAAGGACCTGATCATCCGTTTGACCAGCGAACTGATGAAGAACCGGGAGGCCGGACGCGACGGCGAACTCGAGCTTCGGGTCACCCGTGAATGGAAACCCATTCCGATCCCAGCCGAAGATGTCGAACTGCGCATTATTGATCGTCCTGCTTCGGGCCTCGCCTCCAATCTCATGATTCGTTTCGAGATACGATCCAGCTCCGGTTCTGAATTGATCGGCACTTACACCGTTTTTCTCCAAGCCCGTCTCATTCGGGAGGTCTGGGTGGCTCGGAGCGCGATCAAACGCGGAACCTCCATGGATGCGGCGGATTTGGCCCAGGAACGACGTGATGTGGTCAACCTGCAGGCGCCTTGGTTGGAAGACTCGATTGACTCCACCTGCCAATTCAAGGAGAGCGTCCCCGCCGGTGGCATCGTCTTCGCCCGTGCCGTGCAGCGTCGCCCGGTCGTTCTTAAAGGTCAATTGGCTCAGGCGACCGTCAAGGACGATCTTCTATCCATCAGCACCAAGCTCGAACTGCTCGAGGACGGGGTGCCCGGTCAAATGGTGAAAGCTCGGAATCCACGAACAAAAAAAGTGCTCCAAGGAAAGGTGATGAATGATGGCTCGATCGAAATTCTTTTCTAAGGCTGTTCTCGGGGCGGGATTAACCGTTCTGAGCTGCGGAATCGCGCCAGCCGACTCCCTCTGGTCTTCTGAGTTTAAAGTCTCGCTCGTGGCGGATAAACGGGCCACCTCGGTCGGGGACATCATCACGGTTGTCGTCCAGGAAAACAATACCACCAAGAAAGATTCGAATACCAAGACGTCCAAGAAGTCCTCTCTGGACGCCAGTATGCAGAGTTTCCTCTTCGCACCCACCGCCAGCAATTTCATGACCAAAGGGGGGAAACTCCCGGCCATGGCGATGAAATCCGACAATCAGTTTGACGGCGGCGGCTCGATCGGAAACTCGGCGAGTGTGGTGGCTCGATTTGGCGTCCGCGTCGTGGATGTTCTGCCCAATGGCAATTTGATCGTGGAGGGCATGCGGCAGACCTCGTTCTCGGGTGAATCCCAGACTGTGATCCTGCGCGCCACGCTCCGGCAGTACGACATCAGTCCGAACAACACGGTATTCAGCTACAACTTGGCCGACATGACCATCAAGTTCGTGGATTCCGGCGCGATCAGCGCCTCGCAAAAGAAGGGTTGGTTTGGCAAAGCCTGGGATGTGTTGACTCCGTTCTAAGGAACCTATGAATCTCTTTCGCCCGATCGTCGTTTCGCTCCTGATTCTTGCCGGCAGCTCCTCGGCGCAAGCGCTGACCGTGCGGGTGCGTGAGTTGGCCTTTCCTTATGGCGCGGTGAACAACCAGTTGATCGGCTACGGCTTGGTTTATGGATTGAACAATGACGGCGACAAGAACCTGGCCTTTACGCTCCAATCCATTGCCAACAGCCTCCAAAGATTCGGCTTGGCCTTGCCGGCATCCGCGATCTCGTCGAAGAACGTCGCCGCCGTCATCGTCACGGCGAGCATCGAGCCATTCTTGAAACCAGGCAGCAAGATTGACGTGACCGTGGCTGCCATCGGAGATGCCAAGTCGCTTCAAGGGGGAG
The DNA here is from genome assembly GCA_964355375.1 of uncultured Verrucomicrobiota bacterium. Taxonomy (GTDB): domain Bacteria; phylum Verrucomicrobiota; class Verrucomicrobiia; order Limisphaerales; family SIBE01; genus CAYHFE01. The sequence continues at coordinate 62,498 of CAYHFE010000002.1, read as the reverse complement.
TGCTCGCCATGACACCGCTCCTGGGTCCCAACGGGGAAATGTACGCTTCTGCGCAAGGCCCTTTGGTCCTGGGCGGGTTCTCACTGGGTTCAGGCGGGGCTGGCGGCGCGACCGTGCAGAAGAATCATCCGACAACGGCTCAAATCATCAACGGCGCCCAAGTGACCAAGGAAATCGAAGTGCATGTCATCCAGGACGGCGGGTTCATTGACATGGTTTTGCATCAGCAGGACATCACGACGGCGGCGAGAATGGCGGAAGCGATCAATGCCAAGTATCCCGGGCTCAGCCAAGCCAAGGATGGCGCCACCGTGCGAACGAAGATCCCCGACACCTATCGAACGGCCCCGTGGGATTTCATCACTCAACTTTATGCGGTCGAAGTGATTCCGGACACACCGGCGAAGATCATCTTGAACGAAAAAACCGGAACAATCGTCGCTACCTCGCGCGTCAAGATCAGCCCCTGTGCGGTGGCGCATGCCAACGTGATCGTCAAAATCTCAGAATCGTTGGATACCTCCCAGCCCAGTCCCTTCGCTCAGACTGGCACCACGGTGACGACCCCGACGACCAATACCCAAGTCACCGAAGAACGTGGTCGGCTGAAGGCTCTTCCGGAGATGCCCACCGTCGAGCGAGTCGCCGCCGCGCTCAATGAGATGGGGGTGACGGCGCGGGACATGATGTCCATTTTCCAGGCGATGAAGCAAGCGGGAGCGCTCCAAGCGGAACTGGAGATCCGGTAACCATGGAAATCCAATCTTTTAGCCGCCACATTTCCGCGACTGAGCTTCCCTTGGAGCAGTTGGCCGCGAACAACCAACTCAGCGAGGAAGACAAAATCGCGGGCATGAGCCGGCATTTCGAGGCGATCCTGCTTCGACAGTTTTTGACCGAGGCGCAGAAGCCCATCCTCAACCCGAAAGGCGGAATGACCGGTGCCGCCAACGACATCTACAAAGACATGATTGTGAACGTGCTGGGCGATGAGATCAGCAAGTCGGGCGATTTTGGGCTGGCCAAGTTTTTTCAAGCTCAGATGTCCACCGCCGGGAAGGCCGCCGGTGGGCCAGACGAGCAAACCGATCCTGGCACATGAAGGCTGAACTCGAGAAACTCATCGAGACCCTGCGAGAGGAATTGACCCAGTACGGAGAACTGCTGGCTCTGCTCGAACAGCAGCAAGATTTGATCGTGAGCCGATCCGCCGAAGGTCTCCTCGAGAATCTGGGCGCGATCAATGCGCAAGTGCCCATCGTGGCCGCGGCCCGCCAGAACCGCGACAAACTGCGGAAGGAATTGGCCGTGGCGATGAGCCAGCCCACCACTATTTCATTTCGGCTATTGATCACGCTCACGCCCCGCGAATATCAACCCTTGTTGGAGGCGTTGGTCGATGAGATCAATGACCTCCTGACGCGCTCCCAACAGCGCCTGCGTCAGAACCACCTCCTGCTCAGCCGTTCCTTGGACCTGATGCAGCAGATGATCTTCAGCCTCTTCCCGTCGAGTGGGGGGCAAACCTACAACCAAATGGGAGCCGTTAAGCCACCCACCGTCCCGCAAAGCACCCTTTGCGAGATCATCATTTAACCAAGGATCCGTCTTATGTCGCTAGGCCTCATCGGAACATTGGAGATGTCCCGGCGCTCGCTGGACGCCAGCCGGCAGTCGATCGAGTTAACGGGGCATAACCTCTCCAACATCAGCAATCCGGCCTACGCTCGCCAGCGCCTCATCATTCGAACCGCTGATACCCTGCCCGATCCGGCAGGCCCGATCGGAACGGGCGCGGTGGTTCAAGGCATTGAGCAGATGCGCAATGTTCTCTTGGATAACCAGATCACGGCGGAAACAAGCGTGACCGGTTTCCTCGAGTCCAAGCAGAAGGCCCTTCAATTCGGTGAAGTTAACCTTGGGCAGCAACTCGATCGCCAGGCCGCCAGCCCCGAGGCCATCACGGCCGCCCTCGGCGTCGGTGGTCAGTATGGCGTGGTGGAAGGTCTGGCAGATTTCTTCAATTCTTTGCAGGCCCTGAGCGCCGCGCCCAACTCCACCGCCGATCGCCAGGTCGTTATGCTCAAGGCCCAAAGCCTGGGCGACCGATTCAACAGCGTGACCAAGCGCTTGGCTAATCTGCGCACCGATTTGAACACCGCCATCGGAGACGACGTCGCCGAGGCCAATCAGCTCATCAAAGATATCGGCGACCTCAGCCAAAGCATCACGGCCGGCGAACTGGTCAATGCGGGGAGCTCCAACGATCTGCGCGACCGCCGCCAACTCAAGCTCGAGAACTTGGCCAAGTTGGTCAACATCAAGGCCGAAAAAGGGCCCAACAACACTCTGAGTATCAGCGTCAATGGTGTTGCGCTGATTACGGACAACAATTTGGTCGATACTCTCGCCACGTTCACGGACAGCAGCGGCGGGCTCCAACTCACCACTCAAAACGGCACCGCGCTGACCCTGTCGAGCGGCACCATGCAGGGAACAATTGACGCCCGCGACGGAGCGATCCTCACGGTGGACAAGGACCTCAAGAAACTTGCCAGCACGCTCATCAGGGAGATCAACGCGCTGCACTCCCCTGGATTCGCCCTGAACGGCTCGAGCACCGGCGAGGCTTTCTTTACGGGAAATGATTCGTCTGATATCGCGGTGAACAGCGTCCTCCTGGCCGATCCGAATCTGATTCAAGCCAGCGCCAATGGTGACTCCGGGAACAACGCCATCGCGCTGAGCATGGCCCAACTCGGAGCCCGACCTCTGACCGATCTCAGCAGCCTGACCTTGGGCGAGAGCTACAATCAAACCGTCGCCAACCTCGGTCAAGCCCTCGCGAACGTAAACACCGAGCTCCAGGACCAGGAAGCCGTGGATCGAATGCTGACCCGGCAACGAGACTCGGTCAGCGGTGTCTCCATCGACGAAGAAATGGCGAATTTGGTGGTTTTCCAGCGAGCCTTCCAAGCTTCCGCCAAAATGATCTCCACCGTGGACGAACTCTTGCAGAGCGTCATCAACCTTTCACGCTAAAGCCATGTCGTCCGACCGAGCCACGGCCCAGAACTGACGTCACCCTCATTCCCACCCCAAGCCTATGCGAGTTACCTCCAGCAGCTTTCCCAATGTTTTGAGGTCTCAATTGGAGCGCTTGTCCACGCAGCAGGCCCGCCTGCAAACTCAGGCCGGGACCGGCCAGCGCTTCTCGGTCGCGAGCGAAGATCCTCGCGCCATGCGGAAAGTTCTCGATTTCCAAAGTGAAATCAAAAACCTCGGGCAATTCGAGAAGAACTCCGCTGCGCTCAAAGACACGCTTGACTCCTCGTATGCGGTGATGACCGGAGTGAAGAAAGTCTCCGATCGCGCGACCGAGATTGGCACCCGGGCCGATGGGTTGCGCACGCCCGAAGAACTCAAGAGTTCGGGCACGGAAGTGGACCAACTCATCGAACAGGCGTTGCAGCTCGCCAATACCCGACACCAATCGAGCTACCTGTTCGGCGGCACGAAAAACACGGTCGCGCCTTTCAAGGCGGAACGGGACACGGACGGACACATTACCAAGGTCGAGTATGTCGGCACGGCGGATGTCCCCGAAATCGAGATCGCGGAAGGGATGACGATTTCCGTGGCCGTCCCGGGAGCCAATGATCGCGGCACTGGGGCGCGCGGCATGTTTACCGACACCCGATCCGGGGCCGATTTCTTTCAGCACCTGATCGATCTGCGGAATCAGTTGAATCAGGGCGATCAGTCCGCCACAACCACCATTCGAACCAACACTTTACCCAACCTCCTCAAGGACGAAGAGAACATCCTCTTCCACTATGGCAGCGTCGGCGCCATCCAAACTCGACTGGAAACCGCCAGTGCGATTGCCGACCGCCGGGCTGCCTCTCTCGAAGGCTTGGTCTCGAAGGAAGCCGACGCCGACTTAGCCGAAACGCTGGTTTCACTCAGCGAGATTCAAAACGCCTACACCGCCGCCCTCAAGACCGGTGGCACGATCCTGGGCCAATCGCTCTTGGACTACATCCGGTAGATCGACTCGCTTTTCAGCTTGAGCTTGGGCGCGCGCTCGATCCTGAACGCCAGTTTCCTCACTGAACGTCCGTTTGCGCTTCCGTCAGGGCTTGCGCGAGCAATGTCGCGGCGGTCGGCAGCATCCTTCGCAACAGATCAACCCGGGAATTCACCGTCAGGACGGTCGGCTTGGCATTGGTCGCCAGCAGACGGCGGTACCAGCCAATGAACTCGGCGCTGATCTTGGCTTCCTGTTCCGACGGCACGTCGGTCAGGGGCTGATCCAGAACAACCTCGCACAGAATGATCGCGGCTCGCGTGGCCGGGCCCTCCGCGTCCGCGGCACCGCGGAAAAACGGTAGAGCCTCCGCAATCCGGCCAGCCTTAAACAGAGTCTCCGCGCGAAACCCCCGGATCCCTGGATGATCCGGGAAAAACCTCACCGCCTCGCCCGTCCATTCCAAGCCGAACTCCAAGAACTCGGCCTGGCTGTTGACCACGAAACCGCCGAGGTGCCAGAGCCGCTCGTCATTGACGCCGTTGGCGACGGCGCCATTCAGAGATTGCAGGGCTTCCACCGAACGCTTCTGGCCATGAAGGAACAAAGCGTAATCATGGAGAATCCCGGGCGACTGCGGTTCCTCATTCAGCGCCAATTTGAACTGCACCTCTGCCTCGGTCATTTGGCCGTTTTTCGAGAAGCAGTCGGCCAACAGATGATGCGGACCTGCTTTATGAATCTCCCGGCACGGTGGAGTCATGGCCGGGAGGTTTCGCCGGTCCAGACACTCTCGCAAATGGGGAATGGCCTCGGCCGGCCGCTCCAGTTTCATGAGCGCCAATGCGGCTAAAAAGCTCATTGAAGCGGTTGGCCCCGAATCACGGGCCAGCGGCGAAGTCATGATCTCCAGAATCTCTTCGAAACGGTTCGCCCTCATCAAATGCACGCCGTAGAGCGTGAGCAATCGCTCCCGGACCTCCGGGAGGATCGAGGATGCCTGGTGCGGCTCCATGATGCGGAACGCCTGCCGATACTTCTCGAGCCCTTCCTCCAAGCGTCCGTCATTCACCAAATCCAGCCCGTAGTTCATGACCAAGGCGGCTTCATTCGGCAACTCGACAATGGCCTTTTCCAGCAATCTGAGGTTCCGCTTGATTTTCTGGCGGCGCTGCACCAGACCGGGATCGTAGCCGTGATGAACGATGGTGGCAGTGCCCAGTTTCGCTTCCATCGCCCAATCTGCCTTGCGCGCCAAGACCGTGGCGTAAATCTGCTCGTGGACCCGGCTGACGAAGAACAGGGCCGGCGCATTTCGGAAGAGCCGGGGCACATAGGTCACCGCGTCCGGAGCCTCCTGGAGATTGCAGATGGGAATCCGGTAGCCCAGCACGTTGGTTTCGGCCATGTCGGCCGCCAGCTTCGCCAGACTCTCCGAAGGCAATTCCTCGTCCGCATCCAGGATCAATACCCAATCTCCGCGGGCGTGTTGGTGGGCGGCGTTGCGCGCATCGCTGAAGTTGTCGTTCCAGGCAAAGAAATGAACTTCGGCGCCGTGGGCCTGGGCGATCTCGACCGTTTTGTCTGTCGAACCGGTGTCCACGACCACAATCTGGCTGGCGATCGGTTTGACCGAGGCGAGGCAGCGGGCAAGAAACTCCTCCTCGTTCTTGACGATGAGGCAGACGCTGAGCCGGGGTTGATCGAGCTGGGGAGGCAGCGGCGCCCATTTGACTTTGGAGCGTCGATAGGATTTCTGGCCTTTCAGCGAGCCGTGCACTTTCCTGGCCAGTTCCCAGTTCGGAGTCATCCGGATCAAACGCTCGGCACAAAGAAGGGCTTGGCGCTCATCTCCCGCCGCGAGCGCGATGTCGGCCATCTGCAAATAGGCGTCCGGATGAAAGGGACGCAAGCGGATGGCCTCCAGGCACGCATTCCAAGCTTTCGAGTGCTTTTTCTTGGCCAGGAATTCATGCGCGTCTTGCAGAGAGGCCAAACGAGCCACCGGCGGCGCCACAAACTCAAAGTCGTCCTTCGGCGGAGCGGACGGTGCCTCGTCACCAGCCCGGGCCTGGCTCAGCCGTGTCGAATCTTCCGCGGTCGGCAACGCCATAAAGTGCTTTGCGGCTTCAAAAGCGGCCTGCGGCGTCCGGTAGCCTTGCTCAATCTTGGAGTCCGGCGGCAGACCCCATTTACTTTTGAACAACTCCCAGTTCCGATGCAGGCTTTCCGAGTAGTCGATCTTTGCGCCCCGAAACGTGGCGCTGCCCGTGTGGTGAATGAATACGTCTTGCGCCACCACGGCCTTGAATCCAGCCAAGCGCGCGCGAATACAGAAATCATCGTCCTCGAAGTTGCCACTGCCAAACCGCTCGTCCAGACCTCCGATCTTCTGTACCACGGCCCGACGCGCCAGCAAACAGAATCCCACGACGCGGTTAATCTCGATGATCTGCCGATCCCGAGTCGCCGCCCAAGCCCGCGCGAATCGCGGCAAATCCTCCAGCGACTGGTAGTCCACCGACGCGACTCGTTGCGGTCCGGACACGTAATTGGAGACCGGGCCGACGATGCCGACCTCCGGGTATCGCTCGAACACGGACAAGAGACGCCCGAGCCATTGCGGAGTCACGACCGTGTCATTGTTCAACAGGAGCACGAAATCTCCTTCCGCCACGGCCAATCCCTGGTTGTTGCCGGCCGAAAAACCGCGATTACTCAGGTTGAAAATGACTTTGGCGGCGGATCGAGATTTCTGGAAATCCTTCAAGAAATCGACCGTGCCATCGGTCGATCCATTGTCCACGAGAATCAATTCGTGCGCCTCCGGCGTCAACTCCTCCAAGCTCTCCAGACACTTCCGGGTATGCTCCAATTGATTGTGCGTCAAGATGACGATGCTCACCAACCCGTCCCGCCGCATGACCTGCGGCCTTGGGGAGTGAGTCGCGGATGATTCGATCGCATTCCCTTCCGCCGGGCGCGAGGAATCAGACTCTCCCACTTTGGAGATGACCTGGTCAGGCACGATCTTCCCCAGCCACTTGGCATGGAGCCGGGCGATGTTTTGCTGAGCTTTCCGGAAACGTTCCGGTCCACTCTTGGATTCGTAATGAATCACCACGCTCTCCGGCTGGTACATCACGAGCCATCGCTGGTCGCGGAGCTTGAAACAAAAATCGACGTCCTCGTAGCCGTTCCAGTACTCCTCATCAAAGCCCCCCACTTTTTCGAAGCAGGATTTTCTCACGATGAGACAGGCGGCCGTGACCGCCTGACAGACCCGCGCCTGGTTGGCGTCCGGCCAATCTGCCGCCATGCCGGCGAAGGCGTTTCGAGCGAGCAACGGATCGCCCGCGGTCTGATCCTCGACAATCTGGATCCCAGCCTGCTGAATACGGCCGTCGGGATAGAGCAATTTCGATCCGACGGCGGCGACGCGCGAATCCCGATCCAGAATCGCGAGCAAGGCTTCGATCCACTTTGGCTGGGGTTCCGTATCGTTGTTCAGGAAAAGGAGGAATTCACCCCGAGCGCGGCGGGCGCCCTGGTTGCAGGCCTTGGCGAATCCCACATTCGTCTCGTTGCGCTCGCAACGCAATGCCGGCAAGTCCTTCGACAAGCCCCGGAGATACTCGGGCGTCCCATCGGAAGAGCCATTATCGATGACGATGATCTCGTACTTGCCACCGTCCGGGCTGTTCCGCTGAATCGCCTCGAGACACCCGCGGGTAAAGTGCCATTGATTGAGAACGGGAATGATTATCGAGATCCGAACCGAGCTGGCCACCGCCGGCGAGCCCGGGCTTCCAACCGCCAGCTTCCTCCGGATTGTCTCCAGGTTGCTTTGAGCCAGCTCATGTTCCGGGCACAACTTCACGAGCCGTTCAAAGACCATCTTGGCGGTTTCGAGATCGCCGGTGGTGTAGAAACAGACTCCTAAGGGAAGAAGAATCTCAGGGTCGTCGGGCGCGAGCGAAAGAATGCGATGATACAACTGGGCGGCTTCCTTGACTTGTCCGCCCCGGAAACGCAAGTCCGCCTGGAGCTTCAGCGCCGGTCGGAAATTGCCATCGATCTCCAAGGCGCGTTCGAGCGCCGCCACAGATTCCGGGACCCGGTCCAGCTTGAGGAGCACCAGAGCCAAACGAGTTTGGTAATCCGCCGAGTGCGGAGCCAGTTCCACTGCCCGAGCCAAAACCGCATGACTTCGCTCCCATTCACCCGTCTGGAAAAGCAGGCTTCCGCGCGTGGCCAGAACTTCCACGTTCTCGGGAACCAGCTTGGAAGCCCGCTCCAGGATCACGCACGCGGCGGCGAGTTTCCCTTCGGCCACACACGTCTCTGCTTCCGCAAGGAGCGATTCAACCGGCTGAGCGAAAGTCGAGGGAGCTTCAATCTTCGCCGCACCCGGCGGCGGCGGATTCAATTTTCCCAGAACCACCCGCAAGTTTTCGGAAGCCAGGGAATTGGTGGGATCAAGCTCCAGGGCTCTTTCGAACATCATCTGCGCGGACTCCAAGTCACGCGATTTGAAGAAGCAGACCCCCAGCGCCAGGATGACCTCGAGATCATCCGGCGTCTGTTTCAGGATTTTGCCGTAGGCCTGCGCGGCGTCCGCGATGCTGCCATGGCTGAAATTCAGGTGCGCCAACAAGCGCAGCGCCTCGAGGTGATGCGGAGCCAGCTCCAAGGCCCGCCCCAAGGCGGATTCAAACGCCTCGATTTCGCCCAGTTGAAAGTGAGCCAGCGCCAGTTGCACCCATTTGTCGGGATCGGTCGGCACCACCTCGACCAATCTCCGAAACAGCGTGCATGCCTCTTGCTTATCGCCCAACTGGTGGCAAAGCGAAGCGAGCGCGGAGAGAACCTGGGGCGCATCGGGCGCGAATTTCAAGGCGTTCTGCAAGGCTTCGCGAGCGCCCGCCAGATTCTTCGATCCCAAGGCCGCATCCGCCTGGGCCAGCCACCTATTGATCTCAGCAAGGTTTCCGGTCGCCGGCGCGGTCGGAATTTTCGACAAGCGTGGCGGCGTCTTCCGCGCCGCTTCCGCCCTCTCCGCCTGGCGGTCGAGCTGAAAGAGATTCTCCCGCGCCGTCAGGTTGACCGGATCGAACTCGAGCACCCGTCGATAGACCATGCGGGCTGCATCCAGCTCACCGCCTCGATAGAAGCAAAGCCCCAAGGAAAGCAGTGACTCGACATCGTCCGGCCTCTTTTCCAGCAGCCTGGCATAAGTGCGGCCGGCGTCCCGAACCCGGTTGTTCTGCAGGTTGGTTTTGGCCAGAAAGCGGAGAGCCTCGCGATGATCCGGATCGATCTCCAAAGCGATGCCCAGGGCTGATTCCATCTCTTCGATCCGATCGAGTTTCAGACAAGTCATGGCCAGCCTGATGTAGGCATCCGGATCGCGCGGGTGCAATTCAATGACCCGCCGGAACTGCTCGCGGGCTGCTTCATAATTCCCCAGGGTGAAATGGTGACTTCCCAAAGTGGACAGGATCTCCGTGTCATACGGGGCCAACTCCGCCGCCTGCTGGAGCGATTCGAGCGCGGCCTCGCAGTTGCCCACATCGCTGAAGAAGTTGGCCTGCTCGACGAGGTCCCCCAAACTGGTTGAGTGCGGCTTCGGCGCGACCGGGCCGGGCTCGGGCTTCTGCGGTGTCACCGGACTCAACGAGCTCATTCGCTGATGGATCAGGTCGAGATTCTCCCGGGCCAGGGCATTCTCCGGGAACTTCTCGAGCACGCGCTCGAACACGGTCTGGGCGGTCTCGAGATCGTTCAGCTTGAAGAAACAGACGCCCAGGGCCAGCAACGCTTCCAGATCATTCTCATGTTCTTTGAGAATTTTGACATAGACTTCGGCTGCGTCTTTGTATCGCTCCGCCTGAAGATTCAAGTCCGCCAGGAGCTTGAGCGCTTCCCGATGCTTCGGGTCGATTTCCAGAGCGCGACCGAGGGCGGACTCAAAATCTTCTATTCGGTCGAGCTTGAGGTGAGAGAGGGCAAGCTGGACAAACACCGCCGGATCATTGGGTGTCAACCGGGACGCCTTCGCCAAGTGTTCTTGGGCGTCGGCAAAATCACCCAAAGCGAAAGCGACCGCGCCGAGCGACGAGAAGATGCGCGGATGGTCCGGCGCCAGACCGGCCGCGCGCAGCAGACTGGCCCGGGCCGAGGAGAAATCGCCTGCCGCATATTCCTGGTCCGCCACCTCGAGCAAACGAGAAATCTCGCCCTCAGCGGGTGAAGCGACTTTCGGCGTGTTCGTGTCACTCCCGCCCCGTTCCGCCGCACTCGGAAAGGATCCGGATGCGCCAAAAAGCCCGCTGTAGGCCTCCAGCCACAAATGCGCCTGCTGGTCGAGCGTGTGGTGGCCCCTCACTTCCTGCCAAGCCTGTTCCGCCAGAGATTTTCGCAAATCCACATCTTCGGCCAGTCCAAGGATCGCGCCCAGCCATTCTTCATGAGAGTTGTTGATCACCAGCCCCGTCTGGCCGCTGCGAATGGATCGCGGGTACTCCCCGACATTGGAATAGACCGCGGGCAAGCCGCAACTCGAGTACTCAAGCCATTTGATATGGGACTTAGCCTGATTGTAGGCGTGGCCCTCGAGCGGAACCAGACAGAAGTCCAGTCGCATGTTTTGCAGCAACCGCGCATATTCCAAATAGTCTGTCCGGAAACTCTCGACCACTCGGACGTTCGGCAAACCCGACAGACTTTTCGGAAGATGGCCCCAGCAAAGCAGGCTCAGCTTAGCGGGTTGGCGCGTTAAAGCCGCCCGGACTGCGGACTCGATGATCTCAAAATCTCGATCGTGAGTGGGCGTGCCGCTGAACAGGATTCTGAGCGGCTCACCGGACGTCGGCTCGACCCAGCGCGACCACAGCCGAGCATCGATCGCGTTGGGCAAAACGACAAGGTGCTGCGCGAGGGACTGATACCGGGCCTTCAGCCAGACCGTCGAGACCGTGACGAGATTCGCTCCTCGCAGATAGGCTTCGATCTGCGAGCGCATGCCGGCGTAGTGCTGGAAGCCCGGATGGGTCGGGGGAATTTCAGTAAAGGCATCGTCCAGCTCATAGACGAGTTTGAAACGACGCTTCTCCGCGATTCGTCGCAGGGTCTGAAGGGGAAGGAAGGCCGCCATCTGGCGTTGCACCACGACCACATCCACATGGGCCAGGTTTTCCTCGATGACTCGACATTGCCCTTCTTTGAATTCGGAGAGAGAGACGCACTCGATCATCCCCCGTTCGCGCCAATACTCGAGAGGCGATCGGAGCCGCAGGTAGGGGCAGGCGAAATGATCGGGTTCAACAGAAAGAAAGCCGATACGCAAGGGGCGCCGCGCGGAACTCAGAAACCGCAGGCTGGCACGCGGGCCCGCTTGAGGATTGTCCCTTCGCGAACTCGAGTCTGAAGCGGACACGGCCTCGGGCTGCGGCGTGGGCTGGGCATGTCCTTCCGCCGCCTGAATCACCGGGTCTCGACGAACCGGCCGCCCCGGGTAGGATTTGGCAAACTCAGAGTCGCGGTACAGGCTTCTTCCTCCCGTCGAATAGGCTTTGACGTTTTCCTGGAATTTCCCCCCGAAAATCGCGCGGCGCCGCTGATCGTCTTTCCATCGCCGGTATTCGGGATTCTCCGCCACCTCGGCGTGATCGCGGGCGGTCAGACTGGCTCCATCGATGGCGGCGGCCTTACCCGACGGCAAGTGCAGCCCGACGTCTTCGTCGGCCATATACGCATTGACCAGACCGGCCACGGAAACTCGCACCCCATAATCAGCATCCTCCTCGCTATAGAGTCCGTAATCTTCACACCAGAAACCGAGGCGCTGCTGGGTCCGTTTCGGGATAAGGATACAAGCACCACCGATGTTGCCTTTCGCCTTGAGACGAAAGCTCGCGCCGCTCGATTCCTTGAGGGGATAGCTGACCGGCTCGAAGTTGTAGCCAAGCACTCCGATCTCAGGAGCCGCCTCGATGACGCGGACCATGTTCTCCAGCCAATCCGGTTTCTGGATCACGATGTCGTTGTCGAATTTCAGAAAATACTCCGCCGTGGGCTCTTGATGCCAGGCCAGATTGGAGGCCTTGGCGATACCCACATTTTCGTCCAGCAGAATCAAAGTCTTGATGACACCCTTGGCCTTCAGCTCCTGCAGGTACTCGCGCGTCCCATCCTGGCTGGCATTATCGACGACGGTGACGACGTGAGGAAATCGGGTATGCTTGAGCAGTCCATCGATCGCCCGTTGGGTGTATTGCAGGCGATTGTAGGTCACCATGCCGATGTTGACAAAGCGATGCGTCTCCATCGGTTGATTGAAGTAATAGCCGGTGGGCAAACCCCGGGCTGCTGGCGGCAACCGGTCGTTGTAACTCCGATGGATCAGAGCCGTCTCGCGGGCTTCCGCTTCTTTGTTCTGGTTGGCGATCCCGGCAGGGTTGTGGTAATAGAGCCCGAGAAAATCCGGAAGGTGCTTCATTCGATGTTTTGTCGCCAACCGGCACCAGAACTCGTAATCGCCCGCGACGATGAATTGCTCGTCAAAATACCCGATCTCGTCATGAACCGATCTCCGCCACATGGGTTGAGGTCCCATGTGACACCCCGCCAGCATGATTTCTGGTGCATATTCCGGCTTGCGGCTGTAACCACAGCGAACGTGATCGCGAACCGTCATGTTCGGAGAGGTCGTGATGAAGAAATCTCCGTAAACCAGGGCGATGTCCGGATTGCGCTCGAGCTCCGAGGCCATGATGGCCAGGGCATCCGGGCGCAATCGATCATCCGCATTGGCGTTCGTGACGTACTTTCCCTGGGCCAGCTTGATCCCGCGATTCCAGGCCTGATAAAGCGTCTCTCGATGTTCCGTCCGGAGGTACTTAATGTTGGAATGCTGTCGGGCCAATGCCTCGATGATGGCCCTTTCATTTTCTGGAGAATTGGAATCAATGATGATAATCTCGAGGCGATCTCCCAAGGACTGGTCCAACAAATCCCGAAGCTTGCCTTCAATGAAGCGTTCGCATCGGTAGACCGACACGAGAGCAGACACCAAATACTCGGGGGTGCGCGAGGACGCGGCGCAGCGACCTTCTTCGGTCAGCTTTACTGCGGCGCCTTTCCGTCGCGTATGGCCAGCGGACGCATCCAGTGGCAGATAGAACAGCGGTCGCAGTTGGCCTTCGCTGTAGCCCAAGAATTGATGCTTCAACTCAAAACACTCAAAGAGCCACGCGTAATAATCGAGCGAATCGATCACGGGGTGAGCATGACCCTCAAAGAAGATGCCCCGGCGCGTCTTATTGATGATGTATTGAAATAATCGCTCGCGCTGTTTGAGCTCTTTGGTCCGGTAGACCGAAAAGAAAAAGGCGTAGTCCACCGCGTCCGGACAAAAGCGATCGATGACCTGGTCAAAGTCTGCCTGATTGAAATCGACTTGGAGATAGTGCAGAGTGTCGAATCCCGCCAGGTGCCGAATCTGTTCGGCCAGCTTGAACGTGTCCGGCATTCCTTCAAGGCCGAGCACCCTCTTTGCCCCTGCCTGGACCGCCTGGATGCAAGCCTGGCCGATGTTGCAGCCGAAATCCATCACCGTCTGATCGCGCAAGAGCGTCATGTCGATGAGGCTGAACCGGCCCAAGGACCGTTGACCCTGGATTCCGACGAGCGGGATCGATTGATAGTCTTTAAACCAAGTCAACGCTCCGAGCTGTTTTTGGAGGTTTTGCTTCTCCACGTCGGGTAACAGACGGGCATATTCCTCCTCCGTCAGAAGCAGAAGGATCTCGATGGAACGTCGGCGGGCAAGCGCACTCGCCGTGATCCGGCGTGCGCCGTCAATCATGTAGATCCCATTTTCGTCGGCGTGGGGAGCCTTTAACACTCTGTTAAGAGCGCAGCCTGTCATGTAGAGAGGCGTTCCCAAATCGATTCCACCCTGGATCATTTTCGCGTAGCGTTCAATATCGGAGACGCGCGCCGGCTCAGCTCGGCTCAGGTCCGGGCTGAGATCATCCAAGGTCCGAATATCTTGCTCGTCAAAAAAGGCCTGCTTCACGGAGGAGCGCAATTCGCAGGTCACGGGGAGGGCAACGGTCCTGGACCAAAACTCCCGCTTGATCTGCTCTGAAGTCTGAAACTTGCGTTTCGCGATATGGCTGAGAATCGCTTCGACCGCCGGGAACCCAACGCCAAAATCCCGAATGCTGTAATCCTTCAACGCCTGGTAGGATGAAACCGCCCGGCCGGTCGAGCGCATCGGTTCCACCGAAATCCATTTCTCCACCAGCCCCGCCGGAGGTTGGTAATAGCCATGCACAGACATCTGAGCTCGGTCGCCCCGAGTTTGTGAAACAGGCGTGATGTTCGGCGCGTCGGACGGTTGGTTAGGGAGGGGCGCGGGCCAATGCGGTCCATTCATAGGAGGGAAGGTGAGCTTGCTCAAAACGAATTGCAGGCTCTCTTGAGCCACGGGATGGGCCGGCTGCAATTGAAGCACACGCTCATAGGCGTCTTTTGCCATCGGAAAATCACCCGTCTTGAAGTAGCAATTGCCCAAGAGAAGCAATACCTCCAAGTCGTCGGGTGTCTGCCGGGCGACTTTTCGGTAGAATTGGATCGCGTCAGAAAACCGGCCCTGATGATATTGCAGGTCTCCCAGGAGCTTCAGAGTGCCTGGATGAGCGGGCTCGATGTTCAACGCTCTCTCCAGGGCGGCTTGCGACTCCTCGAACCTCTGCAACCGAAATTCAGCGAGAGCCAATTTGTTGTGGGCAACAACGGAACTCGCATCCAAAGCCATCGCACGGACATACTCCCAACGGGCGGCGACGGGATCTCCCAACGTCATCAGGACATCACCCAAGCCGATGGTCAATTCCAGCGAAGTCGGGTCGTAATCGAGGGCTCGCCGCAAAGAATCTCGCGCCTGAGCGAGATCCAGCTTGTTAAAAGCCTCCTCCGCTTTTTGTAGAAAGCCCTTCGAGATTTCCGAATCCTCCCGCTCCAATTCTTCCCAGCTGGAGAGAGGTCGGATGGTCTCAGAGTCAGTCACTCGAATTTGCTTTCCCGGATCCACATCCCAGATGGCCAAATCTCTGAAATAATCCTTGCCGTATTCCTTGAACCACTCCAAAACCTGCGCTTCCCTCCTGCGGTCAAGTGGATCGAAGATAGCTGGATCGAAAAAGGAATACTCCGAAAACCAGTCGGAACGAGCGGGTCGGACTTTCAGCCCATCCTCGTTTTTGCTCGGAGCGTAACGTTTGTTGATCTCTTCAGCAGGTTTCTTGGGGTCACGGACACGTTCGAGACAACAATACCAAACGTGTTTGCTCAAAAAGTTTGCCCAGTTTACGAACTGGAAGTGAAGAAGTCCATGGACATACCCGGGTAGCGAATAGCATTTTCCCGAAAGGTCTCTCGGCACTCGCGGGGTGTGGACAAACTCGGAAGTGTAGGAGCATTTTCCATCGTCGCAGAATATGAAACCCTTGCGATTCCAGGTCCAAATCGAATTGTCGAAGCGATACTGGTGAACGTTCCTCCAGAGCTGAATCCAATTCATGGCCAGTTGGTCCCCAGGCTGGAGAGTAAGAATCAACTGGCGCAAAAAACCATTCGTGACGCAATTGGAGGTAAAAGCTTCGTCCGCATCCACCACGACGAAGTGTGTTCCCCCCATTGCCCGCCCGGCCTTAAGAAGCGCATTTCGATCCCCTGATTCATCCAAATGCCAATTACTCTTTTGAATGATCCTCTCGACGTGACACTCCTGTGCCAGAGACTCGACAATTTCGACCGAATTGTCTTCGGAACAATCATCCAGATAGACGATGGCCTCGACGTACTTAGAGAGCGCCCGCAGACAAAACTCAATGCGTGATCCCTCATTTCTGGCTGGGATCAGTCCGACAATGCGAGACTTCGCCGAGCGATCAAAAATTCTTTCAGGAACACTCTGAGTGACCTGAGGGCTCATCTTAACTTCAGCGTCAAATCGATTCTCAATTTCCCCTCGCTGTGTATTCATGGTTTAGACCGAACAAGGAAACCAGATTCCAGCCACGAATAAAAGCAATGATTCTTGCCTGGGGAATGCCCAAAGCACAGGAATTGGAGGTCTGGCTATGTTCGATTCCTGCGACCGTCGATCCACATGACAGCCGCGGTCGATCTGCCACGATGCAGAACTACTCGAATAGCGATGATCGAAAACGGGGGCGGCGGTTGACGGGATTGCTCCAAGGTCATTCTAAACACCCCGGCAGCAACATGAATGCTTCCTGAAAACCAACCCGCTTGGGATGCGCTCACAGATCAGTCGTTTCACCCCCAATCGGGATTCCGTCACTCATCGTGGTCATCTCCAGCAGCACTCACGACAGCACATCCGCAGCTTGTTCCAATGGGCAGAGCGAGAGGTGCGAGTCAGGTGGGCCATTTCAAATGGAACATCCTATCCCCGAACGTATTCACACCTGCCAAAACGCTGTGAACCAGCCGAAGCACGAAGCCCCTTCCTCTCATTTCACAACCCAACTCAACAGCTCTGACCGGAAGGAACAAGCGATCCTGACTTCTGGAGCACGGCCATTATCCGACTATCCAGCACTGCCTCGGAGTAACGCCAGCACCGTGTTGGGAAGCGCGTTGGCCTGAGCCAACATCGTGGTTCCCGACTGCACCAGGATCTGATAGCGCGCAAACTGAGTGGCTTCCACGGCCACGTCCACATCCGAAATGCGGCTGATAGCCGAACTCAGGTTCTCTTTGGTGGTGGTCAACTGATCGTTGGTGAAATTCAGACGAGATTGCACGGCACCCAATTTCGCGCGGTCGAGCGCGATTTGGTTGATCGCCGACTTGACGCTGTCCAAGGCGGACCGCGCGGCGGTGAGGCTGGTCAAGCCGATCGCGTTCGAGGTAGCGTTCCCATAGGTCGCGGAGCTGAGGTCGATCCCGGGGATGTCGAAGGTGCCACCGTCGGCGTCGATCGTCACCGCGAACGAGGTCGCAGAGAACAGGGAAACGGCATTAAAATCCTTGCCTGCGGTCGTCCGAACATAATCCTTAAGCTGGCTGAACTCTTGATTGTACAGCAGCCGGTCTTGCTCGGACTTGGTCGTGTCTTGCGCCAACATCGCGAGTTCGCTCATTCGGCGGAAGGCGCTGTCAATCGTCTTGAGAAAGCCGTCCTGAGTCTGAGTGAAGGAAACGGCATTGACGACATTGTTCAGAGCGGCATCCAGACGCTTGATCTGGGCATCGAGCCGTGAACTCACCGCCAAACCGGCGGCATCGTCCGAGGGATTGACAATCTTCAACCCGGAACTCAGACGGGCCAAAGATTTGGAGAGCGCGGTCGAACTTGCCCTTAGGTTGTTCGAGGTCTGCTCGGCGACCGTATTGGTATTAATTACCGGCATAAGTCAAAGGGCAAGTTCAAGTAATGCGGAAAGGCTTATGACTGCAGCAGCCGCAATGCTGACTGTGGAAGCGAATTCGCCTGGGCCAACATGGTGGTGCCGGATTGAACCAGAATCTGTCCCCGAGCATACTCGGTCGCCTCGAGGGCCACGTCCACGTCCGAGATTCGCGACACCGCTGAGCTCAGATTCTCTTTCGTCACCAAGAGCTGCTCGCTCGTGAAATTCAATCGAGTCTGCAGCGCTCCCAATGTGGAACGATCCTTGGCAATCGCATCCAGCGCGGATCTAACCTTGGTCAATGCATCCAAAGCAAACGTCGAACTGGTGATCGTGACGGTCGTGCTCGTTGCATTGCCGTAGGTGACACCCGTCATCAGATTCACACCGGAGAGGGCGAAGGTGGAGCCGTTCGAATCGACGGTGACGTCCAGGCTCGCCCCGTCGAAAAGCGCGTGTTCGTTGAATGATTTGCCCTTGGTGACGTTGATGAAAGCGATGAGCTGTGAAAACTCCGCGTTGTAAAGAGTCCGGTCACTATCAGCCTTGGTCTCGTCCATCGAGAGCATGGCCAACTCGCCCATGCGGCGAAAGGCATTGTCGATCGTCTTGAGAAAGCCGTCCTGAGTCTGAGTGAACGAAACCGCGTTGATCACGTTGGTGAGCGCCGCGTCCAAACGCGCGATCTGGCCTTTGAGGCGGGACGACACGGCTAACCCGGCGGCGTCATCCGAGGGAGCGACGATTTTGGTTCCGGAGCTGAGGCGGGAAAGTGATTTGGAGAGCCGGGCCGAGCTGGCGTTCAAGTTGTTGGCATTCGCCATTGCCTCGATGTTTGTGTTGATGACCATATTCTTTTGGATTTAAGACGTTTTTCCCGATTCTTCAGACGGGCTGCTTGGGCCCGGACCATTTCACTTCAAGAGGACGCTCGCTGGACTGCAAAGCAGACTTCTTGCCATTCAACAATCGCTCCAGGGCGCTTCGGGACGCTTCCACCGCTTGCTGGTTGTTGGACTGGATTTCGTCATAAACTTCCTTGCGAAACACGTGGATTTCTCTTGGGGCCGTCACCCCTAACTTCACGACTTCGCCTTCAACGCGCAAAACGCTTACTGAAATACGACCATCGATCACGATGCTTTCGTTAATTTTGCGAGAGAGAACCAACATGGCGACTTGGGGGTTAACGACGATCTAGTTGCCAAGCGGATGTTTGATGGAGAGGGTGGACGCGTTCTTCGGAACGGACTGCCGTGCCACGAGAGTGTTCCGGTTATAGACCAACGGACCTTTCAAATTCACGGTGATCGATCCATCCGGATGAAACGTGGCTACGTTCAGCACCACGGCATCGCCGGGTAGCTTAAGATCAAGGAAACTGACGTCTTCGTTGCTCAACTCAATCTGGTAGGATTCCACGACATAGGACGGAGGAACGACGAGGAAACAGAGACCATTTCCTTCTTGGCCCTCGAGCCACAAAAACGGGTGCAGGTCCGGAAAAGCGTGAAGCTTGTAATGCTTGATGTGCTCGAACCCGAGAAGGCCGCACGGAAAGCGGAGCTCAACGGCAGTTTCAGTAAAGAGAGAGATGATTTTCTCTTCCACTCGATTTTGTTGTATGGTGAGCATAGGGCCGAAAGCCTTGAGCAACCCGTATGCCAGGGAAGTTTTTCACCGTGCTCTCCCAAACCGCCTTCGAAATCGTCGCTAGAGCGGATTCTCGACAAGACTTCCAGGCGAATACGGAAAATAACTCCTGTCGCATAGGCAGAAAATGCCCGGCGAACTCAAAGAGCGGAAAACCATCTGAATCCGTTAGAATTGAAACGATTCTAGGCTGCTCTTAAAGGAGAAACGCCGGTGCCTAGCGGATCTTCAAGTCGGCAACAGAATTCTGCAATTTCAGCTTAAATCCATGAAAGCCAGCCATATACATCCAACTCCTCTCACTGAGGATTGATTTCCAGTGACTTCAAAACCACTTCGCATTCTGACCCGGTCCATGTTCGGGGTCGCCAAAGGAACGCTCGAAGTCCATCTGAAGCCGGGACTACATAAGGCGAACGGACGGTACCACTGGGTCAAAATGAGAATTGCTGCTCGAAATCGCTGCGGGCTTCAATTTTCCTGTGCTTCTCGATCTCGGCTGCTCCCGGTCGCCGGGAGACTGTGCTTGAATTCGCCCCTCCTCCTCTAAGCAAGGTCCGGATACCCCCCCCCGGACCCGTTGGGTCAATGACTCCAATCGGCAGAATGGTCAGAATTCCGTGGTCATTCCGCGAATGCTAAGCGAGAACTCTCACTTCTCAGTGGAGGATTACGCGTCAATTTGAAACAGCTACTAATTTGTTGTTTTCTTCGAATCAATGGTGCAGTTTCTCTCCCAGGTAAACTCGATTGCTTCGCTCAAAACCATGAGACATCCGAGAGCGAACTCCAAATCCGCCGCCCGATGCGATCAACACGGTGATTCCGTAAACCGAGATTCACAATTCCGAGTCTGGCGACATCAATGAAGAGGTTTCCTTCAGGCAGGATCCACTAGAAAGATCATGGAAAAAACTCGCGCAACTCCGCTATTCTACTCCCAGCACGGCGAAGATGTCGTCTTGAATGAACTGTTCAAGGGAAAAAACACCGGATTTTTTGTTGAGGTCGGGTGCATCGATGGAAGGCGATTCAGCAATACCCTTACCTTCGAAAAACGAGGTTGGAAGGGATTGTGCGTGGAGGCGCACTCGGCCTACATCGAATTGCTGACGAGGAACCGTCCCAATAGTATCGTCTGCCACTCCGCAGCCGGGGCTAGAGATGATGAGTCAGTCATTTTCTACGCTAATGCTCGAGGCTCACTTTCCACCCTTGATCCGTCAAAAGAGGATTTCTTCCGTTCTCATTACGGACGCTGGTTCACGGGGTTCGAGCAACAGTCGGTATGCTTGAGGAGACTAGACACCCTCTTCAAGACACACGGTATCACCGCCGTTGACATTGTCTCGATAGATATTGAGGGATCCGAAGTTGATGCAGTCCGCGGAATCGACCTCGAAATCTACCGTCCTTCGGTTTTCGTGATTGAATCCGATTCGAAGGAACAAGAGTCCGCTTTGGATGAGATTCTCTTGCCGCATGGTTATATGAAACTCTGTCGGGTGTCATCGAACCTTTTCTACGTGGACGAACGGACTGATCTGGCTGATTCCCTGGCGGGCAAGAAACCGATCGAAGCGCGGTTGATTCACACACGCCACCCCCTCGATAGTGGAGAAGACCATATTGTTAGCGCCGCCGTGACTTTCCCAACGTTGGCGGTGCCGCCTAAGGCCGACATCCCGGTCAATCCGACACCCGCCTCATCGAGTGTGCTTCCCGACACCAGGTTTCGCTTCTACGACACCGGATTTCATGGTGACCAACACCTCCTGAAACTCGTCGAATTCCTTGCCTTCGATCGTCAGTTTTTCATCGAGACCGGAACAAATGTGGGTTCCACGCTCGCTTACTTTGCCCGAACCTATCCTCACATTGAGTGCTGGTCTTGTGAACCCGACGTCGAGGCCTACCGTCATGCCGTGAGAAATGCACGAATTACGAATACACGCGTTTTCAACGAAACATCCCAAGAGTTCTTAACTCGTCTCTCCAAGAATTCTTCGATATTCAAGGAACGAGTTTTATTCTGGCTGGACGCCCATGGCTACGGATTCCAGTGGCCGCTGCGGGACGAAATCGCATTCATCACTTCCCGATTTGCCTCCGGATACATTCTAATTGATGATTTTCGAGTCCCGGATGGGGATGCCTTCGGATTCGACAAATACGGCGATCAGGAATGCTCGTTCGAGTATATTCAGAATTCGATTAGTCCGGCCACCGAGTACAATCTCTACTATCCGAATTACCGCGAAAAGACTTCCACCTTTCATCCCCTGCGCGGTTGGGGCCTTATTACGTTCGGAACTACGGCAGATCTTGCCCTCCCGCTCCCGCTGCAACGCTTAATCAGACACGCGGTAAAAGGTGAATCGAATAAAAAAACCGCCCTCCGTCGAGCTCTGTCGTGCAGGGGGTGGACGGATGAGCGAAAGTTGTCGCTTCTGTATGACCTTGCCGAGCAGTGCCGGGTGATTGAGGGCGATATTCTTGAGATCGGCTCCGCTTGGGGAAGAAGCAGTGTGCTCCTGGGTCTTGCCACGACCAAGACCGTCTGGTGTATTGATCCCCACACGGGAGGACTTGCCTACATTCAGAAAAACGAAAACCAGGACTCTTATCGCGAGTTTCTTGAGAATCTTCGAAAAAACGGGGTCGCGAATCGGGTCCAGTCCTTGATGCACACGACTGCGGAAGTAAAGGCATCCTCATTGATCGCCGAGGATACCAAATTTGCCCTCGCATTCATCGACGGACTGCATACCCCGGAAGGTGTTCGGATTGATTTCGATTACGCCTTCGGTCGGCTCGCGGAATCTGGGATAATGATTTTCGACGACTATTTTGAGCCGAGCGTAAGGCCATACGCGGACGAGATCGACCGCTTGGCGGCAGATCACCAAGCGCTCTTGGTCCGTGATGAAACGTCACGACTGGTCTATTTTAGAAAAGGGCGAGACACTCGACAAAACGCTGCGACCAAGGATCATCAGCGCTCGATCAGAAGCGTCATGAACCAACCGGAGGAAGAGAGCGCCGGGTCTGTCGGAATCACCGACCGCAAAATAATCGATCGTTTTGTCGCGAACCCGGACAACACATTTCTCGTCAGCTTTCCCCGCACCGGCAGTCATTGGTTTCGGATGATCATGGAACTCTATTTTGAGCGTCCGTCTCTGACCCGGGCTTTCTATTATCCCGACCGCAGCGATTATCTGTCTCTCCATACCCACGATATCGACCTCGACCTTCAGCGAAGAGATGTTATCTATCTTTATCGCGATCCAGTGGATACTGTCTATTCACAACTGGGTTATTACATGGAATCGCCCGATGACACCAACCGCATCCGCCACTGGGCCGACCTCTACGGGCGTCATCTCGATAAATGGCTCTGGACAGAACGCATTACCATACACAAAACAGTGCTCACCTACGAGGGCCTCAAAAGAGAGATGGTCAACGAATTCAGAAAAGTAACCACGCATTTCGGCCAGGCGCTCGATCCGGCAAAACTTTCCAAGGCGAGTGGTCGCATCAGCATGGATGAAGTGAAGCGAAAAACCTTACACAACCAGCAAGTGATGAACACGACTGACGAATACCGCAATAAGCGTTCGGAGTTCCGAAACCGCCATGCCAGACTCGTGTGGGAAACCATGCTCGCCGGGCGCGCGCATCTTGGGAGTTGGTTCAGATGAGCAGAAGCTACCTCGCTTGTCCGCCCTCGGATCCTCCACGATTTCGCCCAAACCTTAATTCCAGCGAGGGCCTTTTTTATACCATGAGGAAATCTAGGAATAGCACCTGACATAAGATATGAAGGTCCTGGTTTACTGCGGTCTTCACGAGGGTGCTAGTTTTGCCCGAATTTTTGGGCATTTTGATCTGGCGATTGGCTTTGAACCGATCCCGAAACTCTTTGCCGGATTGCAGAGGACATTCGCTGAGTTTTCCAAGGTGCGCATTTACCACGCGGCGTTGTCGGATCAGGACGGGCCGGTCTTGTTCAACATCTATAGCGATGCCGCGACATCGTCGATCGGAACGCTAAGTGAGGAATGGCTCGCACGTCGCAAGGACTCCGATTTTCGTGTGGTCACGAGTGTTGAGATTACGGGACGCCATCTGGGCAATTTCTTGACCCAGCAAGGCATCACGGAAATCGATACTCTAGTGACTGACGTTCAAGGGTTCGATCTTACGGTTTTGAGGACGGTCGAGCCCCTGATAAGAGAGCGGCGGATTCGGTGCATCACGTGCGAAGTGGAGCGGGATCACTTTCCTAAAACCTACGACGGCACGCCGGGCAACAAGGAAAGGGATTTCCTCCTTCTGCTCAGCCCCGATTACGATCTGGAAAAGCGCTCCGGCGGCGAAGACTGGTTCAACCATGATCTCACGTGGATTCGGAAGGGCGAACGCGATCGAACTCTCTATCTTTAAGACGGCCGACGAATTCTCCATGCCTGACCGCACGATCGTTTCGGCAAGGCCCAGCACCCTGCGCGGAGATGCGGCGGTCGGGCAGATCACCCAGACTCATCCGCGGAGATATCGAAAAGGGACTGTGGTGAAGCCACCGAGAAGTGGCCGGGAATATTTTGGCCGCCGCACAAATAAAGCACCGGCAATTGCGAGCTCAACGACAGGTTCCAGAATTTGCTCCAGCGATTTTCCTCGTCCAGATGGGTCAGGATCAGTCCGGAAATGGGCAATCCGGAAAACGCCCTGACGTGCGCGAGCAAGTGCTTCAAGTCGTAGGCCGCATTCAGCACCAGAAAAACATGGGCGGGCTGGAAATCCTGGAGCTGCTTTTGCAGTGAGTTCATGCCCGAGGCATCATCTGTTTGCACGCCGGGCAAATCAACGAACTGGATATTTGGGGCGTCGCCGACTGTCTCCTTCGTCCACACCCGGTCCACCGGAACGCCGAGGATCTCTCCGTGAATGCTCAAGAGTTCTGCCGCGTTCGCCCGATCACTATCCAGCCGCCAGACTCGAGCCGTTCGATTCTGCAACAGAACCTCTTGGGTCAGCCATTTGCAGAGGCAGGTGGTTTTGCCCACTCCCGGGGCGCCCACCAGGATCCGCGTCGTTTGACCGGCCATCGGAGCCTCGGCCGTCAACCGGTTCCAATACTCCAGCAGGAGTGACTCAACCGCCTCAAATTCGTCCCGGAGATTCGGCGGGCCCTGATCTGGACGGGCTGCCTTGACCTGATCAGCCAGCCACTGCGCGTGCAACGGGAGAAGGCCCAGGTTTTCCAGCATCTTCCCCAAATCCAAGGGATCATCGGAAACGACCTCCGCCTTTCGCTCCGGTTCCTGCGATCGTCGGGCCGATGGCGTCGGCCGAGGCCGAGGCCGGGGCGGGGCAGCGTCAGTCGTCTCACGCTCACGCTCTCGCTCTCGCGGGAGCGCCCCCGTCGATTTGGAGAAATGCTGCTTCAGCTTGTTGACGTTCCTGGTTACTTCCGCCCACTCTTGTTTTCTGGCCTGATCTCGGACGGGCGGCGGCCCCGGGACGGTGGCCTGAAGCTCGATCTGCGGCTTTTTCCAGATCCGGCTGATCCCGGGTGCCGGCATTCTGCGGACGTTGACAACCACCGCCTGGGGACCCAACCGCCTCTGCACTTCGGCCAAGGCTTCAGCCGCGGTCTCGGCGACGATCGTTACCAGATTCATGCCTCGATTCACGAAAGAAGCCGGTTCGCCCTGTCTCTACGCGGGACTCGGAATCGAGCCCGCCGACTGGATTTCCACTCGCGGCGGAAGTTCTTCATAGGCGAGAAATGCGGCTTCCGGGAAATTGGCGGAAAAGAACCGTCTCAATCCGAGCCGTATCACCGCCGAACAAATGATCACCGGAGGCCGTCCATCGGCAATCATGGGCTGGACCAGCTTGGACAAGTGATAGGTGACATGCTGGGCGAGTTTCGGCTCCATAAAAAGCACGGTCTCATTGGGTGTCTGACGAAGGCCCTTGGCGATCTCTTCCTCCAGCCAGGGATCCATCGTGATCGAGACGATGGTGCCCTGTTCATTCTGGTACATCTTGACGATTTGCGGGCCGAGGGCTCGTCGAGCCTGTTCCGAAAGCTCGTCGGGGTTCTTCGTAATGCTGGCGTAATCGGCGACCTTTTCCAGAAGACCGACCAAGTTGCGAATGGAAACACCCTCGGAAAGCAGGTTCTGGAGAATACGCTGGATCTGGCCGGTATTGAGCAGACCCGGGACCAATTCATTGACCAGTGCCGGGTTGTTTTGCTTGAGATTCTCGAGCAACACCTGAACGTCCTGCCGGCTCAGGATCTGATGACAATGGCGCTTGATGGTTTCGCCCAGGTGGGTGACCAGCACCGAGGCGGGATCAACGATCGTGAATCCGGCGACTTCGGCATTGCGGCGGTCCACCTCCTTGATCCAAATGGCCGGCAGTTGAAAGACCGGCTCGACCGTCGGGAGGCCCGGAATCGTCGCCTTGCTATTGCTCGTATTCATCGCCAAGAGCTGGCCTGGCATGATCTCGCCGCGCGCAATGAAATGACCGCGCAGAAGAAAGCGATATTCGTTGGGCCCCAACTGAAGGTTGTCCCGAAGTCGAATAGGCGGAATGATGAAACCCGTTTCCTGGACAAAGTTGCGCCGCACCCCGGTCACGCGCTCGAGAAGATCCCCACCTTTCCGAACGTCGGCCAGCGACACCAAGCCATAGCCCAACTCAATCTGAAGCGTATCCACATTCAGCAGCGTCTCCAGCTTCTCCGGAGCGGCGGCTTTTTGTCCCTGGGACGAAGCTTTCCCGCCCGCCTCACCGCCCGCCTCCGCCGCCATTTCGGGCGTCGAGCCTGGCACCGGCGGAATACCGCTCCGCTTGAGTACTTGGTACATCCCGCCGAAGACCCCGGCCAAAACGAGGAAGGGTAACATCGGCAGGCCGGGCGTAATCGCCAGGACCGACAGCGCTCCGCACAAGATCGCCAAAACCCGCGGTTGGAAGAACAACTGCCGGGTCAAACTCGATCCCAAGTTCTCCTTGGAGGCGGCGCGCGTCACTAAAATACCGGCCGCCGTCGAGGTGACGAGGGCGGGAATCTGCGACACCAGACCGTCACCGATGGAGAGAATCGTATAACGCTGCAACGCGTCCACGACCGTAAGCCCCTTTTGCATCACGCCCACGCCGAATCCGCCCAAGACGTTGATGAAGGTGATCAAGACGGCCGCCACCGCGTCGCCGCGCACGAACTTGCTCGCCCCGTCCATCGCTCCATAAAAGTCAGCTTCCTGCTGCAGAGCACTTCGTCGTGTCCGGGCTTGTTCTTCTTTGATCAGACCGGCGTTCAATTCGGCATCGATGGACATCTGTTTGCCCGGCAAGGCATCGAGGGTGAATCGAGCCGCCACCTCCGCAATACGTCCGGCGCCCTTGGTGATGACAATGAAATTGATCACGGTCAGGATCAAGAAGATCACCGTGCCCACCACGTAATTGCCCCGAACCACATAATTCCCGAAAGCGTTGATGATGTCGCCGGCATACCCATCCAACAAAATGAGACGGGTGGCGGCCACATTGAGGCCCAATCTGAACAACGTGATGATCAGGAGGAGTGTGGGAAAACCGCTGAAATCGGAAGGCTCCTTCAGATAGAGAATCACCAACAGGATCAACATCGACGTCGCGATGCTCATGCTCAAGAGCAAGTCCAAGAGGAGAGGATGGACCGGCTGAATCAGCAACATCAGCGTGCCAAACATGAACACGACGAGACCGAGATCGCCGTATTTCCAGAAGCGATTGGCCGGGAGCGCTGCGGTCGCGGTGCTCATGACGGGAGAGTCTGACCTTCCACGTGATAGCGAAAGCGATTGACCCGATAGACGTAGGCCAGAATTTCCGCCACGATCGCATAGACCTGCGGTGGAACTTCCTGCCCGACTTTGCAGTGTTTGAAGAGCAACTGCGCGAGGGGCTTATTCTCGACAATCGGGATCTGATACTGGCCGGCGATCTCACGGATCCGGAGCGCGTTCAGGCGCGCTCCCTTGGCGACAATCTTTGGCGCCTTCATGCTCTTCCGATCGTAGCGAAGAACGATCGCCAGGTGGGTCGGATTGGTCACCACGACGTCGGCTCGCGGAATCTCTCTCGCCCAATTCTGCCGCAGGAGCGCGATGCGGCGTTTGCGTAGTTCCCCTTTGACATGCGGGTTGCCTTCGGCGCTTTTGGCCTCTTCCTTGACCTCCTCCTTCGTCATCATCATATCCTGCTGATGCTTCCAAAACTTGTAGCCATAGTCGATCGCCGCGATCACGGCCAAACCCAACAGAACCCGAGTTGCAATCGACCGGACGGACTCGATCATGAATAGAAGCACGTCGCCGAAACTGGTGGCTGAATAGAAGACCGGATGCAGGAGCAATCGCTTGACCACCAAGAAGGTCAGCCCGACGATCACCAATAACTTCAGAAAGCCGACGACCGTTCGCATCAAAGATGGCAGCGGTTGGAACAATTGCTGGGCGTTCGTCACCGGATTGAGCCGGCTCCAGTTCATTTCCATCCTATCCAGCGACAGATTAAAGCGGCTTTGCAGCCCGCTTCCCACCACCCCAGCCACCAAGGCGGCGATCATCACCGGCAAGGCACACGCCCCCAGCCACTTGATGAAGACCGCGAAATACATCTGAACGGAGTTGATACTGACTGTGAGCCGTCCGAGCTGTCCGAGAGTCTCGATCATCGATGTCGTGAGGACCCGGACAATGTTCTCACCCGTCAACGAAATCACCCCCAGGCCAGCCGTCAGGACGAAGACGGTCTGGATCTCGATGGTCCGGGCAAACTGCCCCTTCTCGGCGGCCTCCGCCAGCCGTTTACCTGTCGGTTTCTCTGTCTTATCGCCGCCCTGATCCATCATACTCGGTCATCCCCCCAAGAGCTTTCCTACCTCCAAGACGTCTTGAGGCACCTGCTTCACATAATCGGAAATCCGCTGCGCGGCCAGCGTCAGGCTGTAACCGAAGACGACCAAGCCCACGAACAAACGGATGGTAAAGCTTTCAAAGAAGATGTTCATTTGGGGCACCGCCCTCCCCAGCATCATCAGGACAACCGTTACCAGGAAGCCCACCGCGATCAGCGGGGCCGAGATTTGCACGCTCCAGAGAATCAGTTTCGAGAGCCGCATCGTCATATCGTTAAAAAGCGCGTCTCGCAGCGTGCCGCCACCGATCGGCAGGATCTGGTAGGTCTGCTGAAACGCGATCATCAACGTATGATGCACATCCATACTCAGAAATAACATCATGGCGAGCAGATTCAGTACCGCACCGGGCACATCCACGGGAACCGAGTTGGCGGGCGTGATCACGGTGGAGGTCTGCAATCCGATTTCCGTGGAAATGAAATGCCCCGCCAATTCCACACCATAGAACATCAGCCGGCAAATGTAGCCCAACAGCAGCCCCACCCCTGCCTCTTTGAAGAGAAGCACCACAAGGTGAACCAGACTCAATGAGCTCAGATCAAATGGATTCACCACTCCGGGCATGATCATGAGCCCCAAAAAGCCCGCCAGAGCCACCCGCAGACGGACCGGAACGCTTGGCACCGAAAACAAAGGGAAAATCAGGAGAAAGGCACTCGCCCGAATAAAGACTAACAGCCAGGTAAAGAAGAGCAGCATGTGGCAATAACCGACAATCGTTATGGTTCTCAGCGAGAACAGTCCAGGCGTCGCTCCGCTAACGGACCATGGCCGGCAGCTTTTCCAGCATGCCGATGGTGAAATCCATCAGCGTCCTGATGAGCCACGGAAGAATGATGAAGAGCAATCCCACGACCGCCAGCGCCTTGGGAACGAAGGACAGGGTCTGCTCCTGCAGGGACGTGATCGTTTGGAACAAACTGATGAACAGTCCAACTATCAAAGCGGTCAACAAAAACGGGGCCGCCACCACCACGGCTTGGCTCAACAGCTTTCGGAGCAATTCGATGCAATAGTCGGGACTCATGGTCAGGATTGAAAACTTAAGGCCAGCGACCGGACCAAAAGCGTCCAGCCATCCACCAAAACAAACAGAAGAATCTTGAGCGGAAGAGAGATGAAGGCCGGTGGAAGCATCATTAACCCAAGGCTCATCAGGACAATCGCCACCACAAAATCGATCAAGATAAACGGGATGAAAATCAGAAATCCCATCTGAAACCCCGTGCGCAGTTCGCTGAGGATGAAGCCCGGGATGACGATTTGCAGCGGGAGTTGATCCAACGAGGTCGGCCCCATCTTCGCCAACCCCACGAAGACCTCCACATCCTTGGGACGGGTCTGGCTGAGCATAAAGCCGCGCATGTGAACGATGGCGCGCTGGAAAGCCTCCTGGCTGGTGATCTGTCCCGCGGAGTACGGCTGAAGCGCATCGGCATCAATCTTCTGGTAGGTCGGTGCCATGATAAAGAACGTCAGAAACAGCGAGAAGCCGATCAAAACCTGATTGGCCGGCGCGCCCTGCATCGAGAGGGCCGAGCGCAAAAACGAGAACACGATGATGATGCGGGTGAAACTGGTCATCAACATGACCAAGGATGGAGCCAAGGTCAGCAGCGTGAGGATGAAGACGATGCGAATGGCCACGTCAACATCCCGGGGCTGGCTCGGCAGATTCAACCCGAAGGTCATGTTGTAGGCTCCGGCGCTGTTGGTCGTCACATTCCCAGTTCCTCCCGCTCCCGCCTGCGCCGCCGCCATCACTCCGCTGAACAAGAGAGCGACCACGACAAGCACGGGCCAGCAACGCCGCAGGGCCCACTTCAGGCCCGCCGTCCGCCCCTGCTCTGCCGCGCAACCGACGGAGAGAAGTCCCCCCGAAGGTTCAACCTGATTTTCTGAGAATCGCGAGCGCACGGACAATTCCTGGATTGGAGAGACTCTTTTCACGCCGGCGGTCGCTGCACCGCATGGAGTTGCTCGGCGAACGACGGAGCGGACGGGCTGACCTCTCCCGTTGGCGAGGCATCCGGCAGCGGACTCACCAGACTGACCCCCGTCGTCGAAGCGGCCAAGAGAAACCGATGATGAGAATACCCCACCACGAAGAGGGTATTGCGGTAGCCCAGCGATCTGCTCTCAAGAATCTTCAATTGAGCAGGGGCTCCCTGATACAAGGAAAACCAACGGGAACGCTTGAAAAACCAGACCCCGAGAAGAAACACGGCGATGACCAGGAATAACGCCCCGATCAGCTTGAGCATGACGAACAGAAGGTCACCCGACGGTTGCTGAAGTGAGGGAAACGCGTTGGTCTGCAGGTCCGCGCCCCGCACGCCCATCTCGAACAACGCGGCGGCAGGGAGAAGCAAGCCCGAGCACGCGCGCAATTTCATGCTCCACTTGGTCCGCTCGTCTTGCCGACGATTTCGGTGATCTTGATGCCAAAATTCTCCTCCACCACCACCACCTCACCGCGCGCCACGAGCTTTTGATTGACGTAAAGATCCACGGAAGCATTGGCCGATTTATCCAATTGCACCACCGAACCGACATTCAATTGAAGCAGATCTCGCATCGATATCTGGCAACCGCCCAATTCGACGGTCAGCTTGATTGGGACGTCGAGAAGGAACTCCAGAGCCGGCAGATTTTCGATAGAAGTGCTCATAAAGTGTTGCGGCGGTTAATCGGTCAGAACCTTGGTAATCTCGATGGCGGTCTTGCTGCCCGAACTCCCCAGCCGACCCACGTACTTTGGCTTTTGCGCCAGACAAATCTCCACATGATTAAACTGGTTCGCATCCAACGGAATGACGTCTCCCACCTCGAAATTCAAAATGTCTCTGGTCTTGAGTTCGACGTCTCTCCACTCCGCCGTGAGCGGAATGTTGATTTCGTCATAAGCCGTATTCCAGCGCGGCACGACCGTCTCCTTGGCGTTTCGCTCTTTCTTCGAACTCTCCTCTTCGAGCACAAGCTGACGGACGAGCGGATCGAGCATCTTGACGGGCATGACCATCAACATCTGCTCGATGCAATCTCCAATGCCCGCCTCCATCTTCAAGAGATAAAATGTTTCGTCGGCTCCCCCGATCTGAAGGTAACGCGGATTGCTCTCATGGCCCAGCAGGTTGGGCCGCAACTCTTCATGACCCTTCCACGGCGAACACCATTCCTTAATGGCAATCAGAACCATCTGATTGACCAAGGCAATTTCCACCTCACGCAGCGGGCGGTTCGGATTCACCGAGAAGCCCTTCCCTCCCAACATTCGATCCGCCACGGACAACGACAAGGGGGGCGGAACGTCAAAAATTCCGATCCCACGCAGCGGATCGATTTTGAACAGGACCATGTGCCGCGGCGGGGCCATCGAATCGGCAAACTTTTGAAAAGCCACCGTCTCCAGGGACAACAGCTCCAGCGTGAATTCGATCCGAAGAAACAGGGACAATCGAGCCCCAACTCCCCGAATTATCGACTCGTTATGCGCCTTGAAGCGATGAAGCTCGGACGAAGAAATGGCCGCCGTCCGGCCGACCGCAAAATTCTTGACTCGATCGGTCGGAAGACTGGTCTTGAGCCCGCGAAACGTGAACACGGGGACCATCTGATGGGCCACCGCCGCCGCCTGACCTTGGACCGTTGGAGAACCGACGCGAGCCATGGGCTATTGTTGAGTAATGAGTTCCGTAATCACGACTTCGGAGACGGCATTGCCTCCCAAGACTTGATTAAAAAGAGCCAGAAGTTCCGCTCTGAGCAGGTTGCGAAATCCCGGCGTCTCGATCTCGTCCAGCGTCTTGCTGGAAAGCGTGCCCGTCGCCACATCCAAGAGCCGTTCTCGATTGAGATTGACCTGTTGGACGAAGTCATCACCCGCGCCTCTGAGGGCAAACCGGCCCACTCCGTAGGCACGCCCCCCCGACTTCGCCACGTTCACCACTATCTTGTCGGCTTGAGCGACATCTTTCGCTTCCCCTTTCGAATCGAGCACCACGAACTTCTCGACATCCTCCGGCTTGCCTTCTTCGGCCGGACGAGGCGACTGATAGGCCACGATTTCCCGCGTCAGCGGAACCGGGACATCGGCGTTTCGCTTTTTCGAACGCCTGACCCCCTTGCCCTTCTCACTGGATCCGCCGCTCTTCTCGCCCGATGCATGGGCTTCCTTCTTCTCTTCCTTAACCGCCGCATGACTGGTTTCCTCGGTCGTCGCTTCCTCGGCCGGCGCACTCTTGTCCATCTTGGACTTGACCATGAGTGTCACCCAAGCGGCGACTGGCATCAAGACGACGACCACGATGAGCGGCAGGTACGACTTAATCCCGCCACTCGGTTTCGCAGCCCCCGCCTCTCCACCAGCAGCGCCCGGCGACGCGTCAGGTTGTTGAGGATCAGCCATAACTTAGATGACTGTTATCTTACCACCCGGATCATTTCCTGCAACATATCATCGCTCGCCGTCACGACGCGGGCGTTGGCCTGAAAGGCTCTCTGCGTGGTGATCAGGCTGGCGAATTCGCGGGCGATATCAACGTTGGAAACTTCGAGCGCGCCAGAGTCAATGCGCCCGAGCCCGGCCGTATTTGGGGCCAAGCCGATGCCGGCAATGGCTGTCTCGGGTCCCGCCGTGGTGAGACTGCTGTAGAGATTGTTGCCCTGTTTGAGCAAGGCGTTGGGATTATTAAATTTCTGGAGGAGGATCTGGCCGCGGGTGTATTGCACCCCGTCCGTCAATAGGACGTTGACCTTGCCGTTGGCGTCGATGTTGATATTTGAAATCTCGGAGGTGCTGGTCAGACCCGCCGGCAGGGTGCCCTTGTCAAACTGGATGTCCCCCTTGGCCGCGGTCGCGACATCGTAATCCTTATTGATTTCCAAGGTGTCCGTGATGCCCTGAACCCGGAATCCTTGATTCGTCACTAAGAATCCATTGGCGTCGAGATGGAAATCGCCGGCGCGCGTCGCGAACAATTCCGAGGTGGTGGCATCGACCGCTTTCTTGACGATGAAGAAGCCCTCGCCGCTGATCGCCAAGTCGGTGGTGACCCCCGTCTGATTGACCGCGCCCTGAGTAAACGAGTTTTTGACCCCGGAGACGGACACGCCGTTGCCGACTTGGACCGCGGCGCTGCCTGACCGCGTCGCCGTGTCGGTTGTCGCCGGCTTGAGCGTTTGGTTCAATGTATCGGCAAAGTCGAGCCGAGCCGACTTGTAGCCGACGGTGTTAAGGTTGGCCAGGTTGTTGCCGATGATGTCGAGACTGGTTTGAAATTGCCGGATGCCGGTAACGCCAGTATTAAGTGCACGAAGCATAAGTTGTAATCAGTGTTTAGGTTTCTGGTTTCAGTGTTAGTTTGCCAAGTGAACTTCCACAACGTCACTTAAGGCGTAGCTCTTGTCTCCAACCACGATCTTGATGTTTTGCCCATCCTGCATATCCATCCCCTTGACCACCCCGGTCGTCGTCCCGCCCAAATCACTCGATTTGACCACGACTTCCCGGTCCATGAGTGACATTCCTTTCAAAACCTGCTGCTGAGCGCGCATCTGCGATATGTCCGACTGCATCGTCTTCGTCTGCTCGAGCGTGGTGAACGTGGTCATCTGGGCCAGGAATTCCGTGTCCGTCTGCGGCTTCAACGGATCCTGATTCTGCATCTGCACGACGATCAATTTCAGGAAATCGGCCTGATCCAGGAGTTTCGTCGGCACGCGGATCGAACTGGTCGCAGCCGGGGTGACCGCGGTTTGATGTCCAAGAACTGGATTGACTCCGGATACACTCATAATTCACGCCCACGTTTCTAGGATTGCATTGGATCTGGACTTCTTCGGACTCGCCGGACCACTCGGTTTGACCGAGTCCCGAGGCACCGCTCCGTTGCGAGCGAGGAGTTCCTCGAGACCGGTGAACGGAGAAGGCGTTTCCTTCTGGTTGCTCCCGTTGGAGCCCAAGTGACTATTGCTGGATTGGCCGGAATTGAAACTCTGGCCCGTGCCAGACTCTAGCGGCTTGAGATCCACTCCGCGCTCGGCCAACGTGGCCCGCAGCTCGTTCCATCGCGGCGCCACCGTTTCCCAATTTCCCCGCTCCAGCGTGGCTTGAACGGTGAGTTGATTCTCGTGCATCTTCAGCTTGAGATTCAACTGTGTGTCCTGATCGGCTCGGACCTTTACTTCCCATTCGCTCGAACCAACCGCCCGGAAATTCTCGATCGCCGACCGCACCTCTTCCACCAAACGACCCGCCTGCACTCGGCCCACGGCAGAAGAATCAAGCGATGACCGCTCCACATTCTTCACCCCATCTGGGCCAAGCTGACTGCCGGCCTGCAGAACGGGCTGACGGCGTTCGTTGGTCAACGGCTCGACTCTCACTTCACGCGATTCGACCGCCCGCAGGTCACCAGCGAGGCGGTTCGGGAAACTGTCATTTTTACCGGAGATCGGAAGATTTGTCCCGATATCGCCGTTGCCAGTTTCGCTTTTTGCACTCAGAGCCATCGCATTGCCCTGTTTAGCATCTACCGTGCCGCCTGCATCGGAAGCCCCAACGCCCTGAAATCGGGTCGCAGCAGCAGCCTGAGGCTCAGCCGCCTCTTTTTTGATTTCTCGTCCGGCGTCGCGAGCCGCATCGCGGTAGCTCGTGGCTGCGGGCTTGGCTTCTGCCTTCTCGTCGCGGATCGAGACGATGACCTCGGGCGCAGTGTCCAAAGTCGCGTCAGAGTTCTCCCTCGAGCCAAAGTTGGAAGAATGATCCCCGGAGGTCGAAGTTTGAGTCTGAAACGACTCGACCGGCGTCTTCTCCTCCGCCCCATTCGGCAATTTCGTCAACTGTCCCAATTCTTGGGTCGCCGGGACCGAAGCACCGGTTTCCGCATTGATCTGCAGGCCTGGGCTCACCGCCGCCGCCAGCACCGAAGGTCGGACTGGATGATTCTCCGGGTGGGAGATGCTCTTGCTGGGCACATTTCCAGCAGTCTGCGGTTTCTTCTCTCGCAACGGGGTTGGTTCCGCCAAAATGACCGGCTGGCTGAGCGCCCGGTTGTTTCCAGAATCCGTCACAACTCGGCTCGCGCTCTTAACGCTGCTCGGCGCGGCCGGCGACGAATGAGGCTTCTCGAAAATTCCCGACGTGTCAGTCACAATCGAGGAGGCGGAACTCGGCTCTGGCGGTGTTGACGCCCGACCTGTCAAGGCGAGCGCTTGGTCAATCTGACTGGCATTATCTGTCTCGGAGCCGACATTTCCGGCCGTCGGCCAAGTCCCCGCCGCCGGCGCAAGAGATGCGGCGCGACTCTGGGTGTTTTTTGATTTCGTGGAACTCGGCTCTCGAAGCGCCGACGTCTCCCCCTTCATGGAAAGCCCTTGGTCAGTCTGACTGGAACTCTTCGTCTCGGAACCGTCAATCCTCGCCGGCGGCAAAGTCCCCGATGTTGGGGCAAGAGACGCGCCCTGATCTTGAGTGTTTTTTGAAACCGGCGTAGTCGATTTTGAGATTTCGTTTCGGACGAGCCCGGGCGTGCCTGACAAGACGGCGGCTTGGGCCAGCTCACTCCCGGTCAGAATCGGTTTGTTCGCGATGGATCCTGCATTTTCGGCTGCAGTCGGTATTCCCGGCGCTCCGCTCGCGGCATTCGGAATACCTTGCCTTCCGACATCACCCGCTCCACCCGCATTCGAGATCGTCTTCGAATCCCACTGGGGAATGGCGTCGAATCCCTTTTGACTTTCTATCGTCAAGGGAATCGTGTTCTTCCCCTTGGCTAACCGAACGGCTGGATGGGCCGCGGAAACGTTCGGCACCTCCCCTGAAGGAACGGTTGTCGCCGCAGTTTCCAACATGCGAGACCTCGCCAGCGGAGAATCTTCGACGACCGAAAGGATTCCACCCGCTTGAGGTTTGGGCTCGAATCCGGATCCAATCGGATTTGTCAGATTGGATTGGCCCAAAACAGAGCTCGCCAAGATCGCCCCATCGGACAATGCAATCGAAGCATCGGCCGGGCTCTTTCCGCTCAAAACAGCACCCCCCTGCCTCGTCGAATCTGAACGGACCAGTCCGCGAGAAGACGTCAATCCCACCGTCCCCGCCAAGCGCGCCGGTCTGGCAAAAACTGAACGGTCGAAAGCCATCTCTCCATGCAACGGATTCTCCAAAGCCCCAGACTCGGTGGACGCAACGGACGGAAGCGCCTCGACGCCGCCTCCGTCCGGTTTCGCAATCGGAGATTGAGTGCTACTAAGCAAAGTGGCCTGAACCTGGCCGGGTTGATTGCTGTTCAGCAAAGTGGCTTGAA
>CAYHFE010000002.1:0-25954 GCA_964355375.1 uncultured Verrucomicrobiota bacterium | reverse complement strand
AGCAAAGTGGCCTGAACCTGGCCGGGTTGATTGCTGTTCAGCAAAGTGGCTTGAACCTGGCTGGGTTGATTGCTGTTCAGCAGAGTGGCTTGAACCTGATTGCTCGGGATTCGGGTCTTCGGTTGATCGGAAGTGGGTCCGCCGAGTGAAGATTGCGGAAGAGCCGAGGTCAAAGAGATCTTTCTGTCCGCCGCCGCTTGTTCAGGCACCCCAAGTGATGGAACAAGAACCTTGGGTTCACTCTCGTTGGCAACTGGGGCCGGTGCCGCCATCACATTGGCCGACGGCTTGGCGACCGATTCTCCGTTGGCCGTTCCTTCAGTCGTCCCGACCAACTGAATCGTGTTCGCTGGGACGGGCTTGCCGAATGCGGACGGTGACGGTGACGGGGACATCACGAGCGTCTGTCCTATGCTCGAATTCGCTGCCTTCTGCTGACCGACCAACTGGCTAAAAGGATTCGAGGTTGCGGTGGGATCTCCTTGACCCGCATTCTCCAACACCTCGTTGCCTGGGTTGAAACTCTGAACGACCCCGCCCCAAACGATCTGGGTCAGGTCCACAAGCGCTGGCGGGGACTGTGCCCCCAAAACCGTGGCGGGATTCGCGGCCTCGTCGTTCGAGACCGTCTGCGGCTTTCTCGTTTGGCCATCCGCGACCCCCTCGCCGTTGACCTCGGTCCCGGAACCTGAGTCCGTTCCTGCGAACGCCATGCTCTCCGCGCCGCCGGACTCCACGGATGAGGTGGATGGTTTTGAGTTGCGCGGAGCCAAAGCAGTTCCTGTGAGCCGCGTGGCGCCGGAACGCCGGTCCGTGCCGGCCGGCCCGCCGGCATCCAGTGAGGACGCGGTTCCAGCCGTTCGCGTGGGACGTCCAAGAGAGAGTTGAGATTTTACCTGCTGGCTCGCCACTTTGGAGCTCGTTAGGGTCGTCGGTGCCGGCGCTGGTGTCGAATTGACCAAAGCCGATTCGAATGATCCGTTGGGAGAACCTTCCGCAGGCGCGGATCCGGAGGGCGTACTCAGGAGCGAGTTCTCTCGAGGACCGGCGGGGGCGGGATTAAAGGGGAGGACGTTCATCGTTTTGGCTGTTTAGGTGGCGCCAAGAAGAGGCGTATTTTCTCGCTGATCGCGGTGGCTTTGGCTTCCGCGATGGTGTCTTTGTTCGTCGCAAAGTTTTCGAGAATTCCGGCCCGTTCCTTATCGCCCATTTGCATCAGGATCCTCGCCACCAGACCGACATCCATGCCATTCAAAATCGCCACCGCAGTATTGGCTGACATGTTGGTGTAGGCGCGGGCGAGATGGAGCAAATTCGTTTCTTCGTTGTAGGTTCGGAGATTCAACTGGTTGGTCATGACCCGCTCCATCTCCACCCGCGCCCGCAAGACCTCTTGAGTGATCGACCCGATCGATTCCTTTTCCGCGGACAATCGCCGAGCCAACTCATTCAATTGATTCTCCCGTTCGCGCAGAACTCGCTTCTCTTCCAGAAGCTCTTCGACCAGCTTGTTCACCTCGGGGTTATTGAATTTGAGCGAACCCGGTTCGCCGAACTGGAGCGGGGATACGGGAGTCTCGACGTGAGCTTTGACGATGGGTTTCGCCGTCGTTTCCTCGAGCACGGAGGGCTTGCTGGGCGGAGCGTGTTCTTTGGCCTCTTTGGCGTCTTCCGCGGCCGCCTTCTGGGGCTTGGCGGCGGCCTTGGGGGCGGGTTTCCAGAGGACGAGCATGGTGGCCACGAACGCCATCAGCGCCACCGCCACGGCGAACCATTTCGAGGTGAGGATTTTGTTCATAACTGAGTCATTTCCATCTCAAGGCCAGATTGCCAATGGACTTCAGTGTCGCGAAATCATCGAGCAGTTTTTGCTCGGCCCGGGCGACATGGGCGCTGTAAACAGTGCGTTGTTTCTGCTCGATCTTCTCCACCACTTCCCTTTTCTGCTGGGCTTCGAGAAGCACTTTGGACTTCTCGTCGCGGTGCGCTTGCGCCCGCTGCAGTTCCACTTGAACACGCCGCCCGGTTTCTTGAAGAGCGCGGAGCCCCTGCTGCATCCGTTGAATGTCTTCGGAGCTGGCCACCTTGCGCAGGGCGGTCCGCCGGTCACGAAAGACCTCTTCGATTTCCTCCTCGATACGGCGAGATCGAGCCAAGACCTTTTCCAGCTCCGCTTGCGCCCGGGCAAACATCTCCAAGGCTTTGTTTTCCTGATTCAGCCGGATCGTCAAGACGGCTTGCAGGGGAAATCGGAAGGGTTTCATGGCGGAGGAAGTTCAACTCAGCTACGCCCCCGCTGCTTGGTTTCGACCGGCGGTGGCGGCGGAGTCATCACCTGAGACAAGAGCTGCCAGCTTTCCGTCGTGCTCTTCGTTTCCCCGACATCCTGGCGCAAAAATTTCATGAGCGGTCCATTCAAACGAATGGACTGGTCGATGACCGGGTTGCTCCCCGAAACATAGGCGCCGATCGTAATCAGATCCTGATTCTTCCGGTAAACCGCCAGCGTCTCTCGAGCATGGCCCACCAAGTCGATCTGCTCCGGTTTCAAGAGGTCGCGAGTCAAGCGGCTGACACTATCCAGAATGTCGATCGCAGGATAATGGTTCAGCGCCGCCAATTCACGGGTCAAAACGAGATGGCCATCGAGAATGGACCGAGCCGAATCGGCGATCGGATCATTCATGTCGTCGGCTTCAACCAACACCGTGAAAAGTCCGGTCATGGAGCCGTTCTCATCGTTCCCGGCCCGCTCGAGCAATTGGGGCAGCAAGGCAAAAACGGAAGGGGTATAACCACGCGAGGTGGGCGGTTCGCCGACTGCGAGCCCGATTTCCCTCTGCGCCATGGCAAAACGCGTCACCGAATCCATCATCAACAACACGTTGCTCCCCTGGCCCCGGAAATACTCGGCGATGGTCATGGCCAGGAAGGTGGCTCGGACCCGGACCAGCGCGGGTTGATTCGACGTCGCCACCACCACGACGGATTTCGCCCGTCCGGCTTCGTCCAAGTCTCTTTCGAGGAATTCCCGCACTTCCCGACCGCGCTCGCCGATCAGGGCGATGACGTTGACATCGGCCTCCGCCCGGCTGGCCATCATGCCCAGCAGAGTGGACTTGCCCACGCCGCTGCCGGAAAAGATTCCCAGACGCTGGCCGCGTCCGCAGGGCATAAAAGTGTCGATCGCCTTGATGCCCGTCTGAAACTGCTTGGTGATCCGCTCGCGTTTCAAGGGGTGAGGGGAGACGAGTTTCAAATCCTCCAGCGGCACGCTCGTAATCGGTCCGCGATCATCGATCGGATTGCCCAGGCCATCAATCACTCGCCCCAGGAGTTGCGTGCCGACCGGCACACGAAGTGGCGATCCGGTGGCGATGACCTGGCTGCCGGGATGGATGCCATTCACTTCCCCCAAGGGCATCAAAAGAAGATTCTCGTTTCTGAAGCCGACCACTTCCGCCATGATGCCTTCCGGGCACGAGCTGGATTCGATCCGGCAGATGTTGCCGATGGCGGAAAGAGGACCTCGGGACTCGATCACCAAACCGATCATCTGCACGACTCGCCCGTGCAGCTCGATGAGGGAACTTGAACGCAGTCGGGAACGCGCCTGTTGGATGAGGGTAGGCGTCGGCGTGAGTTCCTCGACCAAATTGATCATTCGTTGACTGCCTTCTTCAGCAATTCAATCTTCGTCTCGCGGCGGGCATCCAACTCGCCGAATCTCGTTTCGACCAAGCAGCCGCCGCGGCTCAGTTTCGGATCTCCTTTGAACTTGACCACCGGATGGGTTCCCGCGCGATTAAGCAAGCTGGATTCGTGCTGCTCCAACAAGGCCAAGTCTTCCGGATTCAGCACGACCGCAATCTCGGTATCATGCTCGACCAGGTTCATCGCTTCCCGAACATAGGCCTCGACCATGTCCGCCGAAATGGGAATGCCGGAGGTCAGTTTGATGGCGGCTTCGGCGGCGAGCATGACCACATGCTTTTCGAGCGATTTGAAGACTTCACCCAGTTGCGCATGAACATTTTCGTTCAACGATTCAAGAACTCGAATCACTTCCGCTCGGTGACTTGCTTCCCACTCCTGGCGCAACTCCTCGATCCGGCGGGCATAGCGTTGGTCGGCGTCCATCTGCCCCCGCTCATATCCGGCCTGCTCGCGGGCTCGCAACGCCTCTTCGGACAGCTCGGGCGACGGACGGGACGAACCGTTCCGGAGGTGGCCGCCATTGACTGAAGGTTTGGAGACGGAGAGCCGGATATCCCGGAGATGCCCCAGTACAGTCACATTGTTTGCGATTTTGACCATAAAATAGAATTAACCTCCCTCGAGCGAGATTTCGCCCTCGGCTTCGAGTTTTCGGACGATGTCAATAATGCTGTCCTGGGCTTGCTCGATCTCTCGAAGCGTAATCCGGCCCAAGTTCGAAATTTCATCCAGCACGGTGTCCGCGGCGCGCTTGGAAATCGATCCCAGCATCGCGGTCCGCAAGTTTTCCGTGGCCGCGCTGAGCGCGATGGCCAGGGTGGAAGGATCGACTTCTCGAAGGATTTTCTGGAGGCTGCGGGTATCGAGTGTGACCAGATCGTCGAACGTAAACATCTTCATCCGGATCGAGCGGACCAATTCCGGGGTCCGTTCATCCAGTTTGTTCAGGATGTTTTGACGATGGGCCTTATCCATCACGTTCAGCACCGCCGCCGCCGATTTCACTCCGCCGGTTTGGTTCAAGGCGCGTGACATTTTCGGCCCAATCTTCTTGGAAAGGACGGCGCCAACGGTCTCGACAACCTCGATCGGAGTTGCCGCCAGGTTGGCCAGGCGCTCCACGACCTGTTCACTTAAATGCTCGGGAAGGTTCAGCAAAACCTCGGAGCCTTTTTGCGCCGTCAGGTAACTGATCACCAGGGCGATGGTTTGGGCTTGCTCCTCTTTGATGAGATTGACAATGGCCAGAGGCTCCATGTCGATGATCTGCTGCATCGCGGCGACGGACGTCCGCCGGGTCGAGACGCGGCCGATGATTTCCGCGGCCTTGAAGAGACCGACGGATTTCTCGAGGACCGCCCGCGTGTATTCAACCGATCCACCCAGGGCGGAGTTGGCCAGCAACGCCATTTCGGTGAACTCCTTCAAGACGGACGTCTGCTGATCCAGGTTCATCAGCGGCAAATTGGCCATTTCCGCTGAGAGCAATTCCCGTTCGTTGTCGTCGAAGTTCTTCAGGAGAATGCTCGCGCTTTCCTCTCCGAGAAGAATCATCAAGGCGGCGAGTTTCTGCAACTGCGACATGCCTCTCGGCACCGCAGCCTGGCTTTCCCTGGTCATGGTTAGGTCACTCACCTTTCAATCCTCCCCCCCTTCTTCCAGGGTCTTACGAGTCATCCAGACCCGGGCCGCCTGACTCATCTTGATCGGATTCTCTCGAATGAGCTGTTTCAACACTTCGATCGTGATTCGTTCCGGCGCCTGCTGGCCCAAGCCGAAATCCATGACCAACTTCGATTTGGCTGCCTGCAATTCCTCGACTTCATCGTCACCCGCCGAGACCACTTCTTCGACTCGTTGTCCTTCACCCATCATCATACCCATGGAGGCCATCGAGCCGGTCGGCATCATCGCCATGCTCGGAACACCGCCCACTCCAACCGGCGATTCGTAAACCAGTTGGCCCCCCACCAAACTTCCCACCGGGATGCCAGTCGGAAGCAGTTCTTCGGTCGAGTTTCTCACTAAACGCCAGAAGCCGAGGAGAGCCGCCAGCGCCAGCACCGCATAGAGGACAGTTCGCCCGGTCTTCCAAAGAAACTCCGTCCGGCGTTCTTTGTCCATTTCCAGACCCAACTCGACCTCGCGCTTGACATTGAAACTGATGCCATAAAGAGACACATCCATATTCGGGTTCTCTTCGGTGCCAGACTTTAATCCCAACGCGTTATAGACCGCCGCAAGCAAGGCATTGGTGCTGACGGTGGGATTCGAATTCGTGTTGTAGAAGACCGACGCCGTCACCCGCTTCAAATCGCCCGCCACCCGGGTGGTGTTCGTCCTCGACATACTGACGGCATATTCCTTGGTTGAATCGATCTTCTTCGAATGATTGCTCGAGTTTGAAAAGGCCGGAGAGTTCGTGTCCGTGCTCGAGTTGGTCGTGGTTCCGGGAACTCCGCCCGGGGTGGGTGTGGCCGTCTCCGTGACCTCATCCTTGACCGTTTCGGTCCGGGGCGCGGATTTATTCTTGTCGTAGATCTCATCCGTCGTCGTGACGGTTTCGGTGTTGAGTTCTGCCGAGACTTCGACCACCACTTGATCAGGGCCCAGAACCTTCTCCAACATGCCCTTGACCTTGCCGGCCAGGTATTTCTCGTAGTTCTTGCGACTGGCCAGTTGAGTCGAGCTGAGCTGAGCGATCGAGCCATCTTCCGTGTTCTCCGAAAGAACATTGCCCGCATTGTCGGAAATGCTGACGTCGTT
This sequence comes from uncultured Verrucomicrobiota bacterium, assembly GCA_964355375.1. Lineage (GTDB taxonomy): Bacteria > Verrucomicrobiota > Verrucomicrobiia > Limisphaerales > SIBE01 > CAYHFE01. The sequence continues at coordinate 19,471 of CAYHFE010000002.1, read as the reverse complement.
TGCCCGGAGTCCTTCCACGGAATTGGCGACGATGAGCCGGATGGAATTGACCGCGTTGGGCTCAATCTGGGAATTTCCGCTCAATTTGATGAAGACGGAAGCTTTCGCCTTCTTCTGCGGGTCAATGAGGAGACGATTCTCGGGTTTCGAAATCATCACCCGCGCCTTCTCAATACCGTTGATTTCCTCGATCGTTCGAGCCAATTCACCCTGCAAGGCCCGCATATAATTGGCCTGTTGCATGAAATCCGACATGCCAAACGCCGGCTTCTCAAAAATCTCAAAGCCCACCCCGTCACTCTTGGGTATGCCTTTGACGGCAAGCTGCATCCGCGTGATATGCACCTTGTCTTGCGGAATATGGATCGAACTGCCACCGGCTCCAACCTTATGCGGCACCTTCATCTCCTCGAGTACCGAGATGATCTTCCCGGCTTCGGTAGGATCAAGGCGGCCATACAGAAGAGCGTAATTCGGACGGCTTGTCCAAAGCACCAAGCCTCCCAAACCGACCCCGACCGCCATACCGGAGATCACGAGCACGATCTTCTGGTTGAAGCCGAGCTGCTCCCAGATTTTGGTAAGCTGTTGACCGAGTAATCTTAGGGCCTGCATTCTAGTTGAGATCCCTGCCTATTTTTGTTGTTTCACGTTTCGAGCGGCGTCCTCGGCTTTTCCGCGAGATCGCCGCCTCGGAAAAGCCTTATATCTGCATGCGCATCAGTTCCTGGTAACCCTCCAGAAGCTTGTTGCGAACCTCCACCATGAGCTGGAACGAGACGTTGGCCTCCTCCATGGAAATCATGGCCTGATGCAAGGGAACATTTTGCCCGCTCAGCAGACCCGTGACCGTATCCGCCGCCGCCATCTGCTTGCCATTGACTTCCTTGACAAAATTACCCAGAAGGTTTTCAAACCCTGCCCCTGGTTGAATCCCCCCAACCTGCGAAGCTCCACCGCCCAACCCGCCGTCCGGCTGCCCTTCCGCCCCACCCAAGGCCTTGCGCGGAAACTCCGGACGCAGCCCGCCCAGAGTCGAGGAGAAGGCGCCACTGCTAAACGATATTGGGTTCATGGAGTCTGGTTAGCGTCGTCCGATCGCCAATGTTTGAAGAACCATCGATCGGGCGTTCTTGATCACGGCCAGATTGGCCTCAAAAGCTCTCGACGCGGCAATCATATCCGCCATTTCCTCATGCACATTGACATTCGGATACAAAACAATCCCCGAATCAGGATCGGCGTCCGGATGACCGGGCTCATACACTTGATTCGGCGGCCTCTCGTCCTTAATAATCTGAGCGGCCTTCAAGAGCTGGGGGACGGCATCTCCACCTCCGCTCATTTTGTCCTGCAGAAAGGTCTCGAACTTGACAAACTGCCGTTTGTAAGGCGTCCCATCGGCCGTCTTGGTTGTGTTCGCGTTGGCGATATTCTGCGAAATCACCTCCAGCCGAATCCGCTCGGCTTGGAGAGCCGAAGCCGAACTCTGCACGCCTGGCAAGAGGTTCATCATAGATTACGACCTTGGATCGCGGACTTCAGCTTCATCATCGAGGAGGTAATGAACTGCGTCTGCATCGTGTGAGCCACGTTGTTCTTCTGCAGGTTCAGAAGCTCGGTATCGAGTTGGACAGTATTTCCATCGCGATTGGGGGAGGGAGCATTCCTATCCAACACGAGCCGCGGGGCCAATTGGCCAATCTCCCGATTGCTTCCCGAGTTAATAGCCCGACCCAGCTCCTCCCCAAAACTCGCATCGACATCGATCCGCTTGTAGTTGGGCGTCTCTAAGTTGGCCAAATTGCTGGCAATGGCTTCGTGACGCAAGGCCGTTGCGTCGAGCATTTTTTTCAGCCCCTGGTAATTGCTGCTTGAAAATAGTCCGTTCACCATAAAATTTCGCCTACTCGTGCCAAGCAATCGACATGCCACGTCATTCCAATGGCATCTTTGGGCCGGAATCGATTCTTCCGACCGAGGCGCGGAAAAACCTGCTATTCATTTTTTCCTTCGACGATTTTTTTTCCCGACCTCCGTCAGAGCTCTATTTCCTTCAGTTCGTGCCCCGCGTCGCCCCTGCGAAAGCACCGCTCCTACGAAAAAAGTTGTCCGGATCGAGATCACATTCTAAGCTGGACCGATTCGTGCGAGGCTCTCGAGTCGCCAAACGGCGTTCGACCGGAACGCACTCGCGCCGGATTAAATGTGATCCATCGATCTATGGGAATAAGCCGACTGCCGCCGTTTCTGCTGGCTTGCGTTCTACTCTGTTCGGGTGCTCTGCCAGCCGCCGAGGACGCCTCGAACGCCGCGCCGTCCTCGAGCAAGTTGTCGTCCAAATGGCGGGCGGCGGCCGAAAAGGGTGAACCGTGGGCGGCTTTTAATCTCGGGCTGGCTTACCACTTGGGGAGAGAGGTGACGCTCAACGCCGTGGAAGCGGTGAAATGGTATCGGGTTGCGGCCGATCAAGGATACGCACCGGCTCAGGCCAATCTCGGGTATTGTTGCGACACCGGATTCGGCCTCAGCATCGACCACGCTGAAGCCGTCCGATGGTACCAGATGGCAGCCGTCCAAGGACACGTGTTTGCTCAGTACAACCTGGGAAAGCGCTATCAAACCGGCCCAGGGGTCGGGCTGGATCCGAAACAGGCCGAGAAGTGGTTTCGACAGGCGGCCCAGCAGAACTTCGTCCCGGCCTATTTTAGCCTCGGCCAGATTAACGCCAACGAAGTCACTGGAACCCCGGACTTCAAAGAGGCTCTCAAGTGGTTCCGAATGGCGGCCGATCAGAGTTACCCGCCGGCCCAGCATGCCATCGGCTATCTCTACTCTTCGGGAAAGGGGGTTCCGACCAACTATGTTGAGGGAGTAAAGTGGTACAATCTCGCCGCCAGCCGAAACTTCGCGGATTCTCACTACAACCTGGCGACGTGCTACGAACGTGGGCTCGGTGTTCCCCAGAACCTCATCGCCGCTGTCAATCACTTCCGGACCGCCGCCGATTTTGGCCACTCCTTCGCTCAATACAGCCTCGGCGTCTGCTATTACGAAGGCAAAGGAACCGAATTGGATTTGGTTCAAGCCTACAAATGGTGGAATCTTTCTGCCGTGCAAGGTGTTCCGGAAGCCGCCACCAGCCGGGAAATCCTGGCCCGGCTGATGAGCGAAAGCCAGATCAAGGATGCCCAGCGCCTCGCCGCGGAATTCCGACCTCGGATCTCCGCGGCCTCGCCCGAGAGCCTGAGAATGCTGCAAACGGTCACTTCGGACGCATCCGAAGTCAAACGGGTCGGAACCGGCTTCTTCGTTTCCACGAACGGATTCTTGATCACCAGCTTTCGGAGTGTGGCCGGTGGCACGAACATTCAAGTCATCACCGAAGGCGGGACATTTAACCCGACGATCGCCAAGACCGATGCGCTTAGCGACATTGCCCTGCTCAAGATCTCAGGCATGTTTCAGCCGTTGCCCATCGCCAATAGCCGCGAGGTCGCTCCAGATTCGGATTTTATCGCGATCGGTCTCGATGACCAGACTCGGGGAGAGTACAATCCCAAGGTCGTGCGCGGCAAAGTATCGGCGCTCTTGGGATTTCAGGCCGACCCCCGCCAATTAACGCTTCACCCTCACGTCGCCCATTCGTTTGACGGCGCCGCGGTCATCAATCCCCACGGGCGGGTCGTGGGCATGTTGCTTTCCGGTGTGGACGAACCCCCGGGTGTTGATGAAAAGTCCGCCCCGGTGTCTTCCAGCAGCTACGCGCTCAAGAGCGACCACCTGCTCACGTTTCTCCGAACGGTTCCGGAGGTGCGCCTTGTCTCTGCCGAATCCAAGTCGAAAGTCGCTCTAAAACCCGAACAGGTCCTTTCCAAGTCGCGGGCGGCGACCGCCCTCCTTCTCATTCAGTAAGTGGCCGCCTGAAGGCCCCCCAACCCTCGATCGAGAACTTCCTCCGCCCATCGGTTGAGACGGCCGGAATCCGGTCCAACAACCCAAGGTCACGGCAGAATCTGCACGCGATAAAACCGACTTCCGTTCGTGCCCGACGCATCCATCACCGTCGTCGTCGGGCTTTGCCCAACCACCACTGAGCCAACGCTCTGCCACTCCCCCGTGACCAGCGCGGCGCGGCTCCAGAGCTGGAAGCGCGTTCCGGCTTCACTCAGCCATGTGACGGACGTTCCCGTCCGACCAGGAACAATGCCGACCACTCGAAACGCGAAAGACCTCGGGTCGGTTGGATCCGTCCCTGTTTCGAATTCGAATCGATTGCTGAAGCCATCGCCATCGGGATCGGCGGCCGGACCAGCCGCGGGCCCTGTGAAGATCGGGAAATACCGGCGCTGCCATCGATCGTCGAGACCATCGAAATTGAAATCCGGCCAGGCCGTCGCCACTTCCAGGAACCCGTTGGCGTAGGCGATATTGGCACCCTGCTCCACGATCAGGGTGCGCAGGCCAGGGGTCGCGTTGGGGGCGACGCTGACGGGAATCAGAATCAGATTCGAACCATCGAAGAACCGATTCGGTTTGAAGATCGGAAAGCCAACCGTGAGGCCGTCGCCGGTGATCCTCAAGGTGGCCTGGTTGGTCGGAAGCGTCGTGGATGAGACACCCACAAAATAATTCTTCCAGCCCAGGCCGATTTCCGCGGCATAGCGATCGGCGGTGTCTGCTCCGAAAAGCAACGAAGGTCGGCTGATCGCGGCGATGCGAAAGGCCGGGGTCCCGCTGAGCACGGTGAAATCAAGGGTGTTGGTCACGCCGGGCTTAAGCGTCACCGGTCGATTAGTCGAGGGAAGAAACGCGGTCACGGCTGATTCGTATTCCGCCGCAATGTCCCCGCCGCGCCGCAGGGAGGAGGTTTCGGGAGCGGACGACGGATCCAGGGGCGTGACCCGGATTTGGTAGTCTCCGCTGGGCAGCGCGGGCAGTTCATACGCGCCGCTGGATTGCGCCACCGTTCCGGCCGCGACATTGCCGGCCGCGTTCTCGGCCGTAACGACCGCGCCAAAAACGCCCGCGCCGTTCATCCGGACTTGGCCGCGCAGGTAGCCCAGAGTGGCCGGAAGCGTCGCTTGCGGATAGAGCGCCCGGACGGCCGACACCTCATCGCTGGAGAGGCCCGCCTCCGTGTCGAGGCCGAATCCGCCAAAGGTGACGGTGGCGCCGCCGACCGGAGAATGGTCCAGTCCGATGAAGTGCCCGATCTCATGGAGCAACACGGATTCGACAAACACATCGGCCCGCTCGGGGTCATCAAAATCGGTGAACCATCCGTAGTCCACGCCATTGAGGACGATGTCCGCGTCGAGCAGCGTGTTGTCGTTGGCGAAGGTCGTGACCGTGTAACCTATCAAACCGTGGATATCGTCAAATCCGCCGTTCACGAGCGTGCTGCGCTTGGCCCAAAAGACGACGTTCGTGTTGTCCGCGGAATTCAGGTCGGCGTTGGCACCCGCCCATCCGCCTTCCTCGAACTTGAGCACCGTTCCCGGGATGGACTGCCATTGCCCGAAGCAAGCCCGGGCGGCGTTCAACTCGTCGGCTCGATGGGAGGCGGAGAAGGCGTCGGAGGCCAGAAAGTAGCGGACCGCTTTAGTGGTCCGATTGACCACGTTGGTGTGAACAAAATTGCTTGGGGCGGCGAGATTCCAGCGCAACACCCGCCCGGCCGGATTGACATAGCTCACGAAACCCCTGGCCGGCAGAACGCTTCCGAGAATAACGACGACCCACGCCGCGGCCCGAATCATCTCAACGCTCCTCTCACCTGATCCCGCAGTTCGCCGAGGGTCAGCCGGGTTCGGCTCGCCAGCTTCGGCTCGGCGCTTCTCGGGCTCGGTTCCGGTCCTCCATGAAACAAGTTGCGGACGCACGGCCGGCCGGTCGCTTCGTCCTTCCAGACCTGAAACTTTCCTTGAGCCAGACCGAGCGTGACCGCTTCGCCCCGCGAATTGCGCACGAGGAACGCGACCACCTCCTCACCGACCCGGTACTCCACCTGCCCGGACACGACCACCCGCTCCTCGCCCAGAACTCCGCCGCCATGCACGACGATGAGTGGGTTGTGCTCTGGTCCGCCCTTCCAAACATCGGCCACCTGCAACTCCACCCGGGTGTAAATGCGGCCTGCGGTGTCGCGGTGGGTGCTCTTGCTCGAGACAGTTCCTCGCACGATCCAATCCGCTTTGGCGGTCAGATCTCCAATGGAGAGCGGCGTCATCAGCACCGCCGCGAGCGATGGGCCAAGCAGGCAGAACAAACCGAGGATCGTCAGTTGAATGGATCGTTTCATAACGAGTGGGCGTTGGGTGCGGCGCCACCCAGCCGGAGCCTTCCAGATCTCCCGGGGGACAGAATCTGGCTGGCCGCAGGCCCGGCCGCGGAGGTGGATTCAGAGCTCGTCATCATGGCGCAGAATGTAGCCAAAGGATTCGCCAACGCAAACGCCATAAAACAAAAAAACCCTGCGGCGGAAGCCGCAGGGTCAAGGGGAAGGGAGGTAATCAAGCGGTGCCGTTGCTGCCGATGGCCTCCACCGGACAGCCTTCCATGGCCTCTTTGCACTGCGCCTCTTCCTCCGGAGTGGCGGCTTGCTTGAAAACGTAGGAATAGCCACCGTCATCATTGCGTTTGAAGTTTTCCGGCGCAGTCTCTCGGCAAAGATCGCAGTCGATGCATTGATTATCGACGTAGAACTTGCCGGCTTCGTTTTCAGGGTATTTATTTGCGAAATCGGCCATAAATTTATTCGTTAAATTTGCTCTGGAATTTATGGGTCGGCTCCCGACAAATATCAAGCCCCATTTGGACGATTCTTCTTTGTCTTGGATTCGTTGTGACCTCGATCAAAGGCGTTAATTTCACCGATGGAGCGGGCGCGGCGTCGGGTGTCGCGTATGACGTCGTGAGGGGTTGGAGAGTGGAGTCTTTCGCTCCGAGGAAAAGCCTTCCCATTGATCCCGAGTCCTTTAATCTGGGGCAGGAATTTGATCAGAGATTTTTAGTTATGCGCAAAACCAAAATTGTCGCCACCCTCGGACCCGCCACCGCCAATCCCGAAATGATCGATCGTCTGATCGGCGCCGGCCTCAATATCGCCCGGCTGAATATGTCCCACGCCCCGCATGATTGGGTGCGGCAGACCGTGGGCTATGTCCGCAGCGCGGCGCGAGCTCGCAACGTTTACGTCGCCATTTTGATGGACACCCAGGGTCCGGCGATTCGCACCGGCGACTTGCCAGTGGCGCTGGATTTGCTGCCGGGCGAAAAGTTCACCCTGACCGTGCGGGGCGAGCGGAGCGAGGAGCTGCATTCGGTGGACGTGAACTACGAGAACTTTGTCAATGACATCAGCGTCGGGGATGTGGTCTTGGTGGACAACGGTGCGATCCAGATGAAAGTGCTGGCCAAGTTCGCGAACAAGATCGAGTGCGAAGTATTGACGCCTGGAAAACTGGGAAGTCGCCGTCATATCAATCTCCCTGGGGTCAGGGTGAGTCTGCCCGCCCTCACCGGCAAGGATCTGGCCGACATCGCTCTGGGGCTGGAACTGCGGGTCGAGTACATCGCCTTGTCGTTTGTGCGCGAGGCCAAGGATATTCAGCAACTCCGCGCGGTGGTCGAGCAGGCCCCCCATCAACCCCGCATCATCGCCAAAATCGAAGACCAGCAAGCGATCAAGAACATCGACGAAATCATCGCTGAAGCCGATGCCGTCATGGTGGCGCGGGGTGATTTGGGGATCGAATGCCCCTACGAAGAGCTGCCCATTATCCAGCGCCGCATCGTCAAGGCTTGTTTGCGAGTCGGCAAACCAGTCATCGTGGCCACCCACATGCTCGAGAGCATGATTGAGAGCCCGGTGCCGACCCGGGCCGAGATCACCGACGTGGCCAATGCGGTTTTCGAGCAAACCGATGCCATCATGCTGAGCGGAGAGACGACGGTGGGCAAGTATCCCGTCAAATGCGTGGAAGTGTTCGATCGCGTGGCGGAGCGGATTGAGCGGAGCGGTGGAGCCAATTTCCATGAACAGGCGGACTTGACCACTCCTCGGCAGAAGCTCGTCCGCAGCGCGGTCGTCCTGGCCGACGAACTCAAAGCCGAGGCGCTGGTCGTGTTCACCCTTCACGGCAATATGGCCTGGTATGCCTCCTGGATGCGGCCCCGCTTCTCCCCGATTTACGCGATTTGTGAAACGGAGGCGGTCGCCTTGTCACTCGTCCTGAGCTGGGCGGTCACGCCGATTGTCATTCCGTTCGATCACGTGGATCCGACCAAGAACCTGACCCTCGCCGTGGAGACGCTGGTGCAGATGAAGCACCTGAAGAAAAGCGATACGATCGTCATCGTGGGCGCCGTCTCGGACCGCGGCGAGATGGTCGATACGGTGCAGATGCGGGTCGTGGAATAACCGATTCTGCTACAGCTTGAGATTGGCCACGGCTTGCGTGGCGGCATCGACCAGACCATTGGGGAAAATTCCCAGATAGAACATGCCGGCGATGCAGCCGTAGAGGGCGAACCGGATGGGCCGGGAAAGGGTGATGGGGGTCAAGTTCTCGGGCAGGCCCGACCAGTAAATCGCTCGGACCACGCCGAGATAGTAATAGAACGAAATGATCACACCCACCACGGCGACGCCGACGAGCCAGTAGTAAGCCGGCTGCGTGGCTCCCTTTTCCAAGACGGCTTTAATCAAGAGAAACTTGCCAAAGAAACCGGCCAAAGGCGGGATGCCCGCCAGCGAAATCATGGCCAGGCTGAGCGCGACCGCCAGCAAGGGCGATCGCCGATGAAGACCGGCGATGGAGCTGATATCCTCCGCGTCGGCTTCCCGCATCACCAGACAGATGACCGTGAATGCGGCCAGGACCGTGAATAGATACCCGCTCAGATAATAGAGAATCGCCGATGATCCCGCGACGCTCGCGGCGGCGACTCCCAGGAGGAGATAGCCGGCGTGCGCGATGCTCGAGTAGCCCAGCAGCCGTTTCAAATTGCGTTGCGGAATCGCGCAGAGGTTGCCGTAAAGAATCGTCAGACCCGAAATGATCATGAACAATTTGGTCCAATCCAAGGCAACGGCGGGGATCGCGCCAAACAAAACCCGCAGGAGCAGGACGAAGCCGGTGGCCTTGGAACCAACCGCCAGCAAGGCGACCGCCGGCGTGGGCGCGCCTTGATAGACGTCCGGCACCCAGACATGCACGGGAAAGGCGCCGATCTTGAAGCCCAATCCGACCAGCATGAGAAGCAGCCCCAGGAGGAGGGTCGGCTTGATCGGGCCAGTCTGCGTTTTCGCCATCAGATCGCCAAAATTCGTCGTGTCCGCCATGCCAAAAATCAGGGCGATGCCATAGACCATGAACGCCGACGCCAGCGCGCCCAGGATCAAGTACTTGATGCCAGCCTCCAGGGAATGCACCCGGTTACGCTGAAAACTGTTCAAGACGTAGAACGTGACTGTGACCAGCTCCAGAGCCACGAAGGCGAGAATGAAGTCGTTGGCGGATGCGGCGAACATCATTCCGGCCAGGGCGAACAGAATCAACGCGTAGAACTCGGCGATGCCGGACCGGATGCGATCCGCGAATTCGACCGACATCAGGAGGACCACCGCGGCCGCGAGCAGAAAGAAGCGTTTGAAGAAGAGAGCCAAGCCATCGAGGACAAACATCTTGCCGAAAGCATAGAGGGGCGCACGGCCCGGAGAAATTCCCAGATTCTCCATGGCGAAGCTCAAGATCAGGATCATTCCAAGTCCGGCCGCCGCCGCGTATCCGAGGGTGCGTTTCTGCTCCACCGGGGTCCACAAATCCACCAGCAAGAGTCCCAGTCCGAGAAGCAGGACCGCCCCTTCCAAAATCATGAGTGATGCGTTCATGGCGCGTTGCCCAGGGTCAACCGTCCGTTCGCCTGCGCCGCGCGCGGTGGTCCGACGGCAGGCGCCGTCCCACGGGTCATCGAGTTCACGATGAGCTGGACGCTCGGTTTGATCTTATCGGTCAGCAAACGCGGGACGAAACCGAAGGCCAGCAAACCGCCCAACAACAAAGCGAACGGCAGTCTCCGCCAGGGATCGGCGGCGTCGCGCAGGCGGCTCCATTCCTCCGTCACGGGTCCATGCAAAATCGTGCGCACGCCCCGCAACATATAGACCGCGCCGATGATGGCCGCGCCCCAGACCGCCAGGATGGTGACCGCCGGAAAGGAAGCCCAAGCCGCGAAGAAGACCATGACTTCGCCCACGAAATTGGCGAAGCCCGGCAGTCCGCAGCCGGCCATCATGGCCATGACCAGCGCCGCTCCGATAAAGGGGAGCGGGCGCATCAACCCTCCCAGGCGATCCATCTCGAGGGTGCGGGTTTGCTGATAAAGGTATCCGCTCAAACCGAAGGTCAAAGCCGCGAGCAACCCGTGGGCGATCATCACGACAATCGCTCCGGTAATTCCGATCAGGTTCAGGCTGGCGATGCCGAGAAACACAATGCCCATGTGGGCGACACTCGAATTTCCGATGAGGAGATTGAGGTTCTTCTGGCGCATGGCGACCCAGCCGCAGAACAGGATGTTGCCCAGGCAGAGAAACGCGAGAATGTGCATCCAGCTTTGAGCGGCATCGGGCAGCAACGGCAGCGCGATCCGAATCAGACCGTACAAGCCAAATTTCTTCAGCACGCCGGCATGCAGCATGGCGGTGGCGGTCGGAGCGGCGCCATAGCCGAGCGGCGCCCAAGTGTGAAAAGGCCACAACGATACAAGAATCCCGAAGCCAAAGAGGAGAAACGGAAAGATAAACTGCTGGGTCGCCAGGGAGAGTGGGCGGGAGTTGAGACGCTGCGTCAGTTCCACCAAGTCAAAGGAGTTGGCGCCCGATTGAACATACAACGCGATCAATCCAACCAGCGCGATCAAGGCCCCGATCGTGAGGTAAATCGTCATCTTGAAGGTCGCGTAGTTCTTGTCGGCACCCTTGCCCCAGACGCCGATCATGATGAAGGTCGGGATCAAGGCCAGTTCATGGAAGAAGTAGAAGAAGAAAAGGTCGAGAGACGCGAACGCGCCAAGAATGCCTCCGGTCATGACCAGCAGCAGCACATAATAATCTTTCTCCCGATCTTTGATTTCCCAGGAGACACAGGCGGCGGCGAAGGCCACGATGCCACCGAGAAGGATCAAGCCCACATTCACTCCATCGACTCCCACCGAGTAATGGATGCCGAGCGATGTGACCCAGGGCACCTTCTGGACGAACTGGAAACCGGCCAGGCCGGTCTGGAACTGGATGAACAGTTTGACGGCCAGAATCATCGACAGAAAGGTGGCCGCCAGGGCGATGGCGCGGATGGCGAACCGGTAATTCCGCGGCACGAAGGCTAGCACCGCCGCCGCCAGCAGGGGCCAACCGAGTATGTAAGTCAGTGGGGACATGATAACCTAGCGCGCGAGCATAACAAAAAGCACCACCACCACCCCGGCGACAAAGAGGAAGGAGTAGGTTTGCAGGTTCCCCGTTTGCAGCAAACGAAGGGCGCGGCCGACCAATTCCGTGGTCCCATGGGTTCCCTTGACCATCAGACCGGCGATGAGCCACCGATCGATCCCGTCGGCCAGCCAGGCGACCCGGTCCTGCGTCAGAGCGATCAGCTTCTCGTAAAGCTCATCGAAGTAAAAGCGCTCGCGCATGGCCTGGGAGAGGGCGCCGAGTTTTTGCGGCAACGGATCATGGGTGGCGTTGCGATAGAAATGAGTGGCCGCGATCCAGCCCAATCCGACCGCGACGAGACCCGCCGTCGCCGCCAGCGGAGCGTGTTGAAACGGAGCGATCAACTGGCTCAGCCACGACCCGGCCTGGCCGCCTTCCGCCGCTCCAAAGTGCTTTCCGTAGAGAGCGTCAATGCCCCAGAATCCGGCCAGGACCGTCGGCACCGCCAGGGCCAAGAGCGGCCCGGTCATCACCGCCGGAGACTCGTGGGCGTGGTCGGCGGCTTTGGACCGAGCCGATCCGAGAAAGGCCACATAGACCAGGCGGAACATGTAGAACGTCGTCAACACCGCGACGAAAACACCCAGCCCAAACAACCCGATCTGCCGGTGGCCCGGGTGCAGGGCGGCGGCGAGGATGGAGTCCTTGCTGAAGAAACCGCTGAAGGGCGGGAGGCCGCAGAGCGCCAGGGTGGCGAGAAGAAACGTCCAGAATGTGATCGGCATTTTGGCTTTCAGTCCGCCCATTTTCCAGATGTCCTGCTCGTGATGAAGCCCCAGGATCACCGAGCCGGCCCCCAAGAACAACAGGGCTTTGAAAAATGCATGGGTGGTCAGATGATACATCGCCGGTTCGGGACCGTGCAGACCCACCGCCATGACCATGTAACCCAACTGCGAGAGCGTCGAATAGGCGAGGATGCGCTTGATATCGTTTTGCTGAACGGCAATGAGCGCAGCCAGCAAAGCGGTGATGCCACCGATCCATGCGATCACCTCCAGGGCCGGAGCGTTGAGCAGAAAGAACACGCGGCAAAGCATGTAAACACCCGCCGCGACCATGGTGGCCGCGTGGATCAAGGCGCTGACCGGCGTGGGGCCTTCCATGGCGTCGGGGAGCCACACATGAAGCGGGAACTGCGCGGACTTCCCCATCGCGCCACAAAAAATGCCGAGGGCGGCAAGTGTCCCCAGGGCCCCGAGCGCGCCGGGGTTCTTGGCCAGCTCGTCCTGCAGCACGTTGAAGTTGAGCGAGTGCAGCGACCCGAAGGCCGACCAAACCGTGAGAATTCCCAGCATGAACCCAAAATCGCCCACTCGGTTGGTCAAGAACGCTTTCTTGCAGGCATCAGCCGCGGCCGGGCGCTCGTACCAAAAGCCGATCAGGAGATAGCTGGAGACGCCGACCAATTCCCAGAAGATGAACATCTGGATGAAATTGTTGGCCAGCACGATGCCTAACATCGAAAAGGTGAAAAGGCTCAAGCTGGCGAAGTAACGGGACAGGCTTCGGTCGTCCCGCATGTAGCCGTAGGAATAGACATGGATCGCGCCACCCACACCCGTCACGATCAGCAGCATGAGGAGGCTCAAAGAGTCAAGACGCACTCCGAAATCCACCTGCAAATCGCCGACGTCCAGCCACGTCACCATCAGCTCTTTGCGCAACGGCTCCCAGCCCGCGATCCCGATGAAGATCACACTTAAGAGGAAGCTGGTCAGAATGGCGCCGATCGACAGCCGCGCGCTGAGAACCCGGTCCCGCTGGGCAAAGAGCGTAATGCCGATGGCGGCCGCCAGCGGCAGAAACAGAATGAGCCAGGGCAACGTTTCTTTCATGGGCTACAATTTCATCGACGTCAGGTCTTCGACGTGCGCGGTTTGGCGTCGCCGATAGAGCGCCACGATCAAGGCTAAGCCCACCGACACTTCCGCGGCGGCGACCGTGACGATAAAGAAGACCATCACTTGCCCGTTGAGGTTGTTGTTGAAACGGGACAGCGCCACGAAGGCCAGATTGGCCGCGTTCAGCATCAGTTCCAGGGACATGTAGATGACGAGTAAATTGCGCCGGGCGATCACGCCCAGCAAACCCAGGCTGAAGAGCGCCGCGCTCACCACCAGATAATGTTCAAGACCCACGCGCATGAATCGTTTGGTTGGTTATTTCAAATCCTTTTTGCTCAGCAAGATGACTCCCACCATCGCGACCAGCAGCAGGATCGACAAGATTTCGAAGGGCAGCAGGTACTGCTTGAAGAGCAGTTCGCCAAGCGCGATCGTGGAACCTTCCAAAATCGGCGTCGGAGGAGGCGGTGTCGTCGTCCTGGAAGCGTCAGACAGGAACGCCCGGCAGCAGATTCCGAAAAACGCGAGCACCGAAATGCAGCCGAGGACGAGTCCGGCAGTCTGCAGCTTGCGGTGTTCTTCTTCCTTCAAATCGAGGAGCATGATCACGAAGAGAAACAGGACCATGACCGCTCCGGCGTAAACCAGGACTTGGACGGCCGCCAAAAAGAACGCATGCAGCAGAACGAACATGCCCGCCAGCGAGACGATGGTCAGGACCAAAAACATCGCGCTCGTGACCGGACTCCGGCTGAACGGATTCGCCACGACGAGAAAGCCGCACAAAAGCGTCAGAACGGAAAGGATGTAGAAGAAGATGTCCTGCATTTATTGGGCCTAGTCCGTGACCACGGGAAAGACTTTCTGTTCTTCGGCTTCTTCCAGTTTGTGTTTCCATTTCTGGATGCCGCCATGGGTGCCGCCCAGGGCGAGAAGCTTTTCTTTGTCGTAGATCATCTCGGCGCGGCTCGCGCCGGTCAGGGAATAATCCTTCATGAGGAAGATCGCTTCCTCGGGACAGACCTCCTGGCAAAAGCCGCAGAAGATGCAGCGAAGCATGTTGATTTCGAATTCCCGGGGCATCTTCTCGGCATTGGCGCGGTCGGCCGCCGGGCCATCCGGACCAGGCGGCGTGATCTTGATGGCCTTGGGCGGACAGACGAATTCACAAAGCTGGCAGGAAACGCACTTGGTCTGGCCCTCCTGATCGCGGACCAGATACGGCGCGCCGCGGTAGCCTTCCGGCACGACCCATCGTTCCTCTGGGTACTGCATCGTGATCTTCTTCCGGAAGAAGTGGCGGAGCGTGACCTTGAGCCCGCCCAGAATCGCCGGGAGGTAGAGTCGTTCCCAAAAGCTGAGTTTGGCTCTCTTGAGAATCATGCCAGGAACCGAGAATGGCGGCGACGGGAAGAAACGGTCTCGATGACCCTCCCTCCGCGGCGCCCTTTGTTTGTCTTTATGCTCGCATCCATAACCACGTAGCCGTCACGACAATATTGGCCAGGGCGAGTGGAATGCACCGCCGCCAGCCCAGGTCCATGAGTTGGTCATACCGAAAGCGCGGCCACATCCAGCGCACCCAAATGAAAAACACGGCAAAGGCCAGCACTTTGCCCAGAAAAATGCCGATGTGAATCAGGCCCCCGGCCAGCGATTGGGCGGGTTGATCGAGCCCGAAAAACGGCAGCGTCCACCCGCCAAAGAACAGCGTCACCATCATCGCCGATGACATCAGGATGTTGGCATATTCCCCCATGAAGAACAGCGCGAATCGGATGGAGCTGTATTCGGTGTTATAGCCGCCGACGAGTTCCTGCTCCGATTCCGGGAGATCGAAGGGCAACCGATTGGTTTCCGCGAACGCGGCCACCAGAAAAATCAAGAAGGCGACCGGCTGCTTAAACACCAGCCACCCAAACAGCCCGTCCGCTTGATAAGCGATCACCTGGCTCAGATTCAAGCTCCCGACCAGCATGAACACGGGCACCACCGACATCCCCATGGCGATCTCGTAGGAGATCAACTGCGCGCTCGATCGAATTCCGCCCAGGAACGGGTACTTGGAATTGGCCGCATAGCCCGCCAGGACAATGCCGTAAACTCCGAGCGAGACGATGCCAAAGGTGAAGAGAATGCCGACGTTCAGGTCCGCGATGACCATCGGCTGCTGTCCGAGCGTGGAGCCGAACGGAATCACCGCCAGCGTGAGCAGCGCGGGAATCATGGTGATCGCGGGCGCGAGCCAGAAGTAGATCTTGCGCACGTGCCCCGGAGTGAAGTCCTCCTTCAAGAAGGACTTGACGGCGTCGGCCATCGGCTGGAGCAGACCGAACGGTCCGACGCGATTGGGGCCGATCCGATCCTGGATGAAGGCGCAGACTCTGCGCTCGACCAGAACCACGTAGGCCACCAGAAACATCAGCACGGCAAAGGCCGCCACGATCTTGACTCCAGCAAAGACCAGGAACTGCGTCGTCGGACTGAGGTTGTTGAGGAGCTCCATCATCGGATTGGTCGTCAGGTTCTTCGTCGTGGTCTCAGGTCGCTTCAGAGGGTGGCCGCGGCGCCGGTGTCGCCCAACCCGGCCCAGGTGAGTTCCTGGAAGGCCGGGATCTCCCGGGCCATTTGGTTAAACAGGCCCTCCATACTTTTGCAGCCATCCTGACCGGTGATGTTGAAGAGCAGTTCGTGCAGAAATTCCCATTCGGCCCGGGCTTCGCCCCGAGGCTCCACCGCCTTGACCCATCGTTGCACCCGGCCCTTGCCGCTGGTGAAGCTTCCCCGCTTCTCCGCATGGGCGCAACCGGGGAGAAGATAATGGGCCAGGGCCGTCGTCGCATTCGGCAGAATGTCGCTCACGATCAGTGTCTCAAGCCGGCTGAGCAGTTCCGGCCCGATGCCATGCCGGGTCACATCTTCGCCAAAGACGATCAGAGTCTTGAGGGTGCCCCGGCGAATTCCTTCCGCGATTCCGGGCAGGCGCGAGCCCATCGGAACGGCCGCCAAACCGGTCAGGCTAGCCCCCAAGGAATTCGGATTGCGATCGGCTTGGAGCAGGAGTTTGTCGCCGGCGCCCTGACGGGGAACAGAATCAGTCACGGCCCTCAGTTTTTTGGCCAGCTTGCCCAAGAGAAAGAGTTCTTCGTTGGTTTGCCGGGCGGAAGCGATCAGGGCCGCGGAACCCGGCGTGACCCGGCGCAGCCTCTCCGATATCTCCTTAAGCGCCGTGACCCAGGTGCACTCTTCGCTGCGACCGTCCACCCACCGCTTTCGCACTCCGACCAAGCGATCCTCACGCCCGATCCATTTGTAATTCAAGCGGCCATAGTCGCACATCCAGCACGCGTTGACGGCGTCGTTCTGCCGAGGTTCGTAGCGGTAGATCTTGTCTTGGCGCGACCCGATGATGATGTTGCAGCCGGTGGCGCAGCTCGTGCAGAGGCTCTTCGTTTCCTTCAAGAACCAGACCCGCATCTGAAAGCGAAAATCCTTGGAAGTGAGCGCCCCGACCGGGCAGAGATCGACCGTGTTCAGGGTGTAATTATTGTCGAATGGGGTTCCGGGATAGGCGGCAATGGTGTTGTAACTGCCGCGGTTGATGATCCCGAGTTTGTCATCGCCGGCGATGTCCCGGGTGAAACGGATGCAGCGGGTGCATAAGATGCACCGCTCGTCATCCAGCATGATGCGCGGTCCGAGATCGACCTGCTTGGGCTTATGGACTTTCGTTTCGACAAACCGGCTGGCGGATTGCCCATACTCGACCGAATACTCCTGCAATTTGCATTCGCCGGCCTGGTCGCAAATGGGGCAATCCAGCGGATGATTGATGAGCAAGAATTCGAGGACGCCTTCCCGCATCTGTTTGACGACGGGAGTGTTGGTGTAGATCTCCATGCCTGGCGAAACCGGCGTGGCGCAGGCGATGGCCGGCCGCGGCGCTCTGGAAATCTTGACCGTGCCATCGGGATTGACGACGGGCTTGCGGTCCGGTCCGATGGCCGGCGTGCCGAACTCAACCAGGCACATGCGGCAGTTCCCGGCGACGGGGAGTTTGGGATGATAGCAGTAATGCGGCACGTCCACGCGCGCGGCGGCGCACGCCTGAATCATGGAGGTCGGCAAGGGCCGTCCGCTGATCGGATCAGGGGTGGTCCGGGGCACACTCACGACCTGACCATCGACCTTGACCGTGATCAATTCGACCGGCGGCGGACTGGCTTTCGGTTCAGTGGTCAACGGATTCGACATACGGGTTCATGAAGGAAACACGGCCAGCCCGGCCCCGGATTGCGCGGCGTCTTTGCCGGGCGGAGGAAAGTCTCCCTTCGCTCGGCGCACGCCTCGGGACCATGAACCTGAAGTTGCGACGGGGAGCGCGGGCGTCTCGCCTGCCGTGTTCGGCGTCCCGCCGAACACTCGTAGAGGTGGACCAGCTTGATTCCGGTCGGCGAGACGCCGGCCGGGGCAGCCGGGACGGCCGCGCTCCCCATTCAGACAACCAAGGTCCATGGCAAGACCTCGCGATCGGGTTCTCTTGGGCTGGAGAAAAGCTCGATGAGTTCATGGCGGATGGGTCAAATCAGGTCGAGGGATGGGCCGCGACTTTCGAGTGCGGGGTCGGTCCGGGCCCGGGAGACGCGGCGCGCCGCTCTTCGTCCGCCGCTCCTTTGGCGATGAATTCATCTTTGAATTTGGCGACGAAGCTTTGCACCGGCCAGGAACAAGCTTCACCGAACGCGCAGATCGTTCGGCCGCCGGGGATATTATCCGCAATTTTGAGCAAGTAGTCGGCATCCTGTTTCCGGCCTTGCCCATGGGTGAGGCGATGCAGCGCCTTGCTCATCCAAAGCGATCCTTCGCGGCAGGGAGTGCATTGGCCGCAGCTTTCATGGGCATAAAACTCCGAAATATTCGCGAGCGCTGCCACCATGTCCGTGGAATCATCCAGGACGATAATCGCACCGGAGCCGGACATGCTGCCGGCGGCCATCAAGGAGTCGAAGTCATAGGGCAGGTTGAGCATTTCGACCTCTTGCTCGAGGTCCTTGCCGTCCGGGCCTTTCTTTTTCAGCTTAAACTTCTCCCCGGCCTTAAACACCTTGGCCGATGAGCCGCCGGGGATGACCGCTTTCAGCTTCCGTCCGTCGCGCAATCCCCCGGCGAACTCGTGGATGAGCTGTCCGATGGTTACTTTGCCGACTTCCACTTCGAAATACCCGGGCTTCTTCACGTGTCCGCTGATGCTGACGATGCGGGTCCCGGTGTTGTTCGACGTGCCGAGCCTGGCAAATTCCGCGCCGCCCATGGCGACGATGTGTTTGACTGCGCAGAGGGTTTCGACGTTGTTGACGATGGTAGGACAAAGATAAAGGCCGAGCACGGCCGGGAAGTAAGGCGGCTTGATGCGAGGGTAAGGGCGTTTGCCTTCGAGGGATTCAATCAGGCCGGTTTCTTCGCCGCAGATGTAGGCGCCAGCGCCGCGATGCACATGAATCTCCAAGTCATATCCGGAGCCGAGGATGTTCTTCCCGAGGAAGTTTCTTTCGCGGGCCTCCCGCAGAGCGTGGTCGAGGAGGCGCGCGCCCTCCGGCATTTCGCCTCGGATGTAGATGTAGGCCAGGCGCACGTCGTTCGCGTAGCACGAGAGAATCATCCCTTCCAGCAACTGATGCGGGTCCTTGTGGATGATTTGCCGATCCTTAAACGTCCCCGGCTCGGACTCGTCCGCGTTGCAAATGAGATAAATCGGTTTGCCGCTCTTGCGATCGACGAACGACCACTTCAGCCCACAGGAAAACCCCGCCCCGCCGCGCCCGCGGAGCCCGGACACCATGACTTCCTGCCGGAGTTGCTCCGGACCGCTCGTCGTTTTGCCGTCGGCGGAGATTTTGGGCGGGAGCGAAAGAGCCTTCTTGAGCGCCTCGTAGCCGCCATGGCGCAGGTAACAGTCGAGATCCGTCGTGTAACCGGGCTCGTCCGCGTGCTTCAGGATGAGGCGATATTCTTGCGGCATATCAGTGGCTTGACTCCGCAGGCCAAAGCTTTAGGTTGGCCCACGCGCCGGTTTGCCCGATGGTGTAACGGTAGCACAGCAGACTCTGGATCTGTTTGTCATGGT
>CAYHFE010000001.1:27890-75989 GCA_964355375.1 uncultured Verrucomicrobiota bacterium | reverse complement strand
GATGGGAGTCCTCCGGAAGATCTTCGAGGCCCGCGCCGAGTGGTGGCTGCTGGAGCCGGACCAATCCCTCTTCGCCACCGGCGGCAAGACGCAGGGCCGAGTGCTTCGCCTCGCCGCCCGCCATCGCGACGGCCAATGGGCGATGTTCTATCTCGGCGACCAGGCCGAATCAACTACGCTACGGCTCAGGCGCCGTAGAACGCCTGGTGGACGGCCTTCATCGCCTGTTCACCCTTGGCCAAATCGATCACGACCGAAATCTTGATTTCGCTCGTCGAGATCATATCGATGTTAATGCCTTCCTGGGCGAGAGTATCAAACATCTTGGCCGCGACTCCCGAATGGCTGCGCATGCCGACACCCACGATGGAGAGCTTGCCGATCTTCTCGTCGGAAATGACTTCGCCAATGCCGATGTCCCTCTTCAGGTTTTCGATGACTTTGGCGGCTTTCAGAAGATCCGGCTTGTCCACGGTGAACGACAGATCGGTCGCCGGACTGCCAGTGCCGTGGCTCACATTTTGGACGATCATGTCCACGTTGATGGTGGCGTCGGCCAAGGCCTTGAAAATGCGGGCCGCGATGCCGGGCTTGTCCGGGACGGTGACCAGCGTGATTTTGGCCTGATTCTTGTCGAGCGAAACGCCGCGGATGACGACGTCTTCCATGTTCTTGGTTTCTTCTTTCACGATCGTTCCTGGGTTGTCATTGAGACTCGACCTGACTTCGAAAATCACGCCGAAATTTTTTGCGAATTCCACCGAACGGGATTGCATGACCTTGGCTCCAAGGCTGGCCAGTTCGAGCATTTCATCGTAAGCAATTTCCTGGAGCTTCTTCGCCGTCGGCACGATTCTGGGGTCCGCCGTATAGACCCCATCGACATCGGTGTAGATCTGACACAAGTCGGCTTTGAGGGCCGCGGCCAGAGCGATGGCCGTCAGATCCGATCCACCACGGCCCAGGGTCGTGATCTGCCCGTCGGGAGTCTGACCTTGGAATCCAGCGACGATGACTACTTTGCCTGCGTCGAGCAGCGCGTGGACTTGCTTGGGCGTGATGTTCTGGATTTTGGCCTTGGTGTGGACGCCGTCGGTGACGATGCCCGCCTGCGCCCCAGTCAAGGAGATGGCATCGATGCTAAGTGCGTGAAGGGCGATCGCCGTCAACGCGATCGTGGTCTGCTCACCGGTGGCCAGGAGCATGTCCATTTCCCGTTCACTGGGCAGGGGCATGATTTCCTTGGCCAGCTTGATCAAGCCGTCAGTGACGCCACTCATGGCTGAAACCACCACGACAATCTGGTCGCCGCGCGACCGGTAATTGGCCACCCGCGCCGCGACATTCTTGATTCTTTCGGGATTTGCCACCGAGGTGCCGCCATACTTTTGGACGATGAGTGCCATAATCGCTTATCGTTTATCGCCGGTTGAGCATCTGCGTCTGTGCCTGCGTCTTGTCGAAATTACCGAATCCCCTGCTCCGCTCGAATCATTTTCGGACAGGCTCAAAACGCCTCCGACCAACCGATTCCTTCCCGCTTTCCCGCATCCGCGGTCTCGGCGCCAACCTGGAACCAATGCATATCAGAAACCGATTCATTTCGGCGTGAATCATTCGATTCACTCAAGAAACCCTGATCTTGGGAAGGCTCAAAATGGCGGCGATTTTGGCGAGTGGCCCCGGTTTGTCAATAAGACTTCCGAGGTCGCGTTCTCGATCCCACGCCACCGATTATCTGGCCAGATAAGAAGGCACTGACCCGCGATTCCGGTTCCGAGCAAGGGCTCTCGGTTGTTCGATCGTGGAGCAACCGGGGGTTAGCCGAAATCGCATGGATTCCTTGACGGAATGCAGGCTGCTTTTATCATATCCCTTCATTGGAAAAGAAAGAACTATCTATATGAGCCTAATCTCTGACATTCGAGCCCGCGAGATCCTGGATTCTCGCGGCAACCCAACCGTTGAAGTGGACGTAATTCTGGAGGGGGGAGCGATGGGACGAGCCGCCGTTCCGTCCGGCGCCAGCACCGGCGAGCATGAAGCCTTGGAACTGCGCGACGGCGAGAAGAACCGATATCTGGGCCGGGGCGTTTCTAAGGCGGTGAAGAATGTTTCCGGCAAGATTCTGCCGGCGCTCCGGGGCGTCGATGCGCTGGATCAGCTCACGGTGGACGGGATCATGCTTGAACTCGATGGAACGGAAACGAAATCGAAGCTCGGCGCCAATGCCATTCTGGCGGTTTCGCTGGCCAACGCCAAGGCGGCCGCCGAAGCGATAGGCATTCCCTTGTTCAAGTACTTGGGCGGCCCCAATGCGAAGGTCCTGCCGGTGCCCATGGCGAACGTGATCAATGGCGGCGCTCATTCCGACGCTCCCATCGATTTTCAGGAGTTCATGATTGTCCCGAAAGGCTTTGATACTTTTTCCCAGGGCTTGCAGGCCATCACCGAGATTTTTCACTCCCTTAAATCAGTCCTCAAGAAGAAAGGCCTTTCGACGGCGGTCGGTGACGAAGGCGGGTTCGCCCCGAAGTTGGACAGCGCGGAGGCAGCCATCGAAGCGATTCTTCAGGCGACCAAGGACGCCGGATACAAGGCCGGGAAGCAGATCTTTCTCGCCCTCGATGTAGCGTCTTCGGAGTTTTACGAAGCGCAAAGTGGAAACTATGTTTTCAAGAAGAGCACCGGGCAGAAGCTCACCGGCGAGGAATTGGTCCAATTCTACGGGGAACTCACCGCGCGCTATCCCATTGTGAGCATCGAAGATGGTTGCGCCGAAAACGACTGGAAAACCTGGAAGATCCTCACAGACAAACTCGGTGACAAGATTCAATTGGTTGGCGACGACCTTTTTGTGACGAACGTGAAATTCCTCCAAAAGGGAATCGACCAAGGCGTGGCCAACTCGATCCTCGTCAAAGTCAATCAGATCGGCTCGTTGACGGAGACGCTCGATGCCGTCGAATTGGCGAAGGAGAACAATTACACGGCCGTCATCAGCCATCGATCGGGCGAGACGGAGGATGCGACCATTGCTGATATTGCCGTGGCCACCAATGCCGGCCAGATCAAGACTGGTTCACTCAGCCGGACGGATCGCGTCGCGAAGTACAACCAGTTGTTGCGGATTGAACAGATTCTGGGAGGAAACGCCGTTTACGGCGGCAAGTTCTGACCCTCTCACAACGCGCCCCCGGGGGAACTTCCTTACCTTTGGCCCTTGAAACTCAAATCAAACGGGGTGCGTGATCTGACTCGGCTGGCGGTGCGCGGAACGCCATCGGTTCCGCGCTTCAACTTGCCCAGTTCGGACGCGATCAGTAAACGCAGTCCATCGTGATGACCTGTCCGCACTCGCACTCAACCACGATATTAGTGACTTTATCGCCGTCCTTCTGCAATTTGACCGTCGGTTTTTCCCCTTCCTGGCCGGCCGAGATGGTGGACATTTGAGGCTCGCCTTCATCTGAAGAGAATTCGGCGAGCGATTTTTCGGACGAACGATACTTCGAAAGATCATTGAGGATCTGCTGAAGGGCATCAGGATCGAGGGATAAACTCAAAGCGTTCTTCAGATCGCTGAGGACCTTCGTCTTGAGCTCGTCCTTTTCGACATGGCGGATGGTCTTTGGCGGGGTGAGAGTGACCTTGGAGACTTTGTACTGGCTAAACTGGTTAAACTGGTACTGCGGAAGCGATTCCCCGCCGGTCGTTTTTTCAAAAAAAGGGACAAAAGTCGATGAGGACATGCGATGAATCCTTCAATTCTGGTCTTTACCATGCCGAATCATGACGCTCACGCGATTGTTGGTGGGATCATCAGGTTTGCGATCTTTCAACGGCTTTCTGCTCGCGTAACCGGCGACTTTTATTATCTGCAAATCCTTGACGCCGTTGTCCAGAAGCATGCGCCTCGAGGCGTTGGCCCGGTCGGTTGAGATCTCCCAACCGGTATAATCCTCGCGCAGAGCCTCCGTGCCCTGATGAACGTGACCCTCCAACTCGATATGGGTCGTCGGATACCGTGCCACCTCCCAGGCCACCGTTCGAAAGACAAAATTGCCGTATTCGGTGAACTTCGCCGCGTTAGTCCCGGTTTGAAAGATCGGAGCGTTGGGGCGATCCAGAAAATTGATCAATACCCCCTCGGGGACCGATTCGATGGCTAACGACCGATGTTCCCGATACTCGGGATTCTGGATGAAGGTCTTGATCAAGTCATCGTTGATTCTTCGAACGGTGTTGAGCTCGATGACTGAGGGCGCCTCGAAATTGGCCTTTTGCGAAGCCACCACATCCGCGTTCTTCACCGGGATGATCCCGGTGGAGTCGCTGAGAGCCGCTTTCCACGGATTCTTGAAGTACTCCTCCACCGACCCTTTGACCTCTTCATCTTGACTGAGGATCCAAAGAGCCATGAAGAGCGCCATCATCGCCGTCACGAAATCGGCGTAGGCAACTTTCCATGAACCGCCGCCGCCCGCAGCCATAGGTAGTCCTTTAGGTTTGGTTGGGGGGCCCTACTTCTGGGCGCCCATTGTCTTCAGCATCGTCTCGAGTTCATTGGCGTTGGGTCTCATATCATTATCCAGCACCCGACGCCCCACTTCGGCTGCGACCAGAGGCGGCAGTCCGTTGGCAAAGCTCACCACGGCGGCCTTGATGCAATTGAGATAAGACATTTCACTTTGGTTGTAGAATTCCATGTTGGTTGCGATCGGCCCGACAATACCATAGCACAAAAACACGCCCAAGAAGGTGCCGGTCAGAGCCGCTCCGATATGCATCCCGACGGCGCTCACGTCACCGCCGATCGAACCCATCGTAATGACAATGCCCAGCACCGCCGCCACGATCCCAAAGCCGGGCAAGGCATCCGCCACTTTGGACAAGACCATGGGAGGGGTGTGTTTCTCGTGCTCGATAGAATGCAGCGACCTATTCATTAACGGCTCAAGCTGGTCGGGCTTGATGCGACCATCCACGATCGGACGAAGTCCATCGCAGAAGAATTCTACCGCTTCATGGTTTTTGGCAAACGACGGGTACTTTTTGAAAAGGCTGCTTCCAGACGGGTTCATGACGTGCTCTTCCAGAGCAATCATCCCGTTTCGCCGACCCAAGACGAAAAGCTCATACATCACCTTCAACAAGTCCTCGAAATCCTTCTTCGCAAACGGCGCGCCCTTCAAGCAGTTGATCGACATTGTCAGGATCTGCTTCAGCACTTTCAAAGGGGACATGATGATCATCGCACCCCCAGCCATACTGGCGATCGTCACGATTTCCGAAATGTGGAACAGGGAAGCGACTTTCCCTCCTCCGTAGGTGAAACCGAAAATGGTTCCCCCAAAGATAATAACCATGCCGATAATGATAATCATAGCATTACCTATTTTTTATCCGCCAAACTGTCCTCCCTGTCAAGGAAGGCACGCAACGACAGGATCGCCTCTGTGTGAATCTGGCAGATTCTGGATTCACTCACGCGCAGCAAGACCGCGATATCTTTGAACCGCAATCCTTCATAGTAATAGAGCGTCAGGGTCTTCTTCTGCTGCGGTGTCATTTGGAGTATTCGATCGCGAATGAGGTTCTGCAAATCTCGAGTGCTGGCCTGTCCAGCGGGATCCACCTGGTGCAAATCTTCGAGCTGAAAGGGAATGAAGTCCCCAGATTCTGATTCGGGATCGGAGATTTCATCGAGTGAAACGTAGGCGACCAACCGGAGATCGTCCAGCAACGCCCGATATTCGTCCACGCTGATGTTCAAACTGGCCGCAATCTCGGATTCCTCGGGGGGTTGTCCCAAGCGATCCTCGAGGTCTTGAATCGCGCGTTCGAGCTTCTTCCAGCGGGAATAGACGGACCGGGTCACCGAGGAATTCTTGCGCAACTCATCCAGAATCGCCCCTCGAATCCGATGTTTGCAGTAAACCTCAAATGCCACCCCGAGCTCGGGATCGAAGGATCGAGCCGCTTGCACCAAGGCGAAATACGCAACGTTCTTCAGATCCTCGAAATCAACCACCGATCGGGTGATTGGGGCTATCCGATGAACCATCTTCAAGACGAGCGGCGCGTACTTCACCACAAGTTCGTCCTCGGTGTAGTCCTTAATGCACGTCTTCCGATAAAGCTTTACAACCTTATCGGGCAACGATTTCGAGACTCGGGATTCCATCTCTCCTCCCGAATTGTCATGACCTTCTGGATTCACTCGGTTTTGACGCCGATTGTTGTTTCGCCATGTCGGTTTCTATCTGATCCAACCGGGCTGACATCTCGTCATCCCGCGATACTCTTTCCAAGCTGGTAATCCACATCCTCATCCACCAACGCAACAGTATTCCCGCCACCAGCGCTGAGACAATCCCATTAACCAGACTTTCTTCCAAAGGCTTCTCCCAAACTAAACCGCCCAACAGGGCCGTGACAAAGCCAAACCCGCCGGCGAGCACAACGATCAAACGCATACACAATCCGCTCTAAGCAACTTTTAGGCCGCGTGACATTAACCACTGGCCGTGAGGCCTTCCCTGAATTCCGCGGCCAGAAAACAGGCGAATACGCGCATCACGGTAGATTGATCGGAAAAAAATGCCAGCTCGGATTTTGAGCGGCGAAAGACCGAGCCTTCCATGCCTTCGCTGGACTTGGCCATGCCTTGCACCCATTGCTCGGGCACTGACGATCCCGGAAACACTCCTCGCCTTTCCCCGGATTTCCTGTTTGTATGTCACCGGTCTGGTTTATCTTGCGCTTATGAAATTCACCAACGAACAACTCTGGATCCGATTTCAGCGGTTCTACCGGGAGTTCCCCTCTCTTGGACTGGCCATCGATATCAGTCGCATGAACTTTGGCGACGATTTCTTGAGTTTCATGATACCAAAACTCGAACGCGCGTTCGCCGCCATGGAAGCCTTGGAGAAGGGCGTGATCGCCAATCCAGACGAGGAGCGGATGGTCGGGCATTACTGGCTGCGAAATCCGTCACTCGCCCCGACCGCGGAGATGCGGGGGGCCATCGAGGACACGGTCTCTTCAATCAGCGGATTTGCCCAGGCTATTCACGAGGGGACGATCTGTGGAACGCGCGGCGCCTTCACCAACCTGCTCCTCATCGGGATTGGAGGTTCAGCCCTTGGCCCACAGTTCATCGCTTCGGCTTTGAGCCAGCCGGGCCGCGACAAAATGAAAGCCTACTTCTTCGACAACACCGATCCCGATGGAATGGACAAGGTGCTCGATAGCATCGGACCCGAGTTAGGCCGAACGTTGTGCGTTGTCATTTCGAAATCCGGCGGCACGAAAGAAACCCGTAACGGAATGATCGAAGCGAAAGCGGCTTACGGGAAGCAAGGACTGCGTTTCGAATCTCATGCTGTCGCCATCACGGGGGTTCAAAGCGCCATGGACCAACTCGCCGAGAAAGACGGGTGGTTGAAGCGGTTTCCGATGTGGGATTGGGTCGGTGGCCGCACGAGCGTCCTTTCTGCGGTTGGACTGCTCCCCGCTGCGGCAGCCGGGTTTGACATCCGAGGTCTCCTAGCTGGAGCCAAAGCGTGCGATGAAATCACCCGACAGCCTGATCTCGAGCTGAACCCGGCCGCTCAGCTCGCGCTGATGTGGTATTACGTCGGAAACGGAAAGGGATCGAAAGCAATGGTGGTATTGCCCTACAAGGACCGACTTGAGCTCTTTTCCCGCTATCTCCAACAATTGATCATGGAATCGTTGGGCAAGGAACTTGACCTTGATGGCACCATCGTCAACCAGGGCTTATCTGTCTTTGGCAACAAAGGATCGACTGATCAACATGCTTATGTGCAACAACTTAGGGATGGTTCAAACAACTTTTTTGTGACATTTATTGAAGTCCTTCAAGATCGTGCATCGGCTTCGATTGCGGTCGAACCCAGGATCACCTCGGGGGACTATCTCAGTGGCTTTTTCCTCGGAACTCGGGAGGCCCTTTACGAAAAAGATCGGGAGTCTATTACGCTCACGATTCGCGATTTGTCGGCGTTCACCATCGGAGTTCTAATCGCCTTGTTTGAACGAACCGTCGGATTCTACGCTTCCCTGATCAATGTCAATGCCTATCACCAACCCGGCGTTGAAGCTGGAAAGAAGGCGGCAGAGAATGTCATCTCCCTGCAACTTCGAATCCTCGATTTCCTGGCCGATAGGAAGGATTACCCGATGACTTTATCCCAAATCACGAGTGGAATTGGTGCCCAAGAACGGATCGAGTCGGTGTTCAAGATCTGCGAACATCTGGCATCGAACCCCTACCACAGGGTATCTAAGAATACGGGAATCAACCCGTTCTCGGCCACTTACCAGAAATCGGGCTAGCATGTATCGATTTCCAAAAAAGTACGACGTGATCGTCGTCGGCGCAGGTCATGCCGGAGTCGAGGCGGCCCTGGCTTCCGCACGAATTGGGTGCCAGACACTCCTTCTATCGATCAATGTCGATTCAGTCGGTCAAATGTCCTGCAACCCAGCCATTGGAGGACTCGCCAAGGGTCACTTGACTCGCGAAATCGACGCCTTCGGCGGAGAAATGGGCAGGGCGACGGACATGACCGGGCTGCAGTTTCGCATGCTCAATACCAAGAAGGGTCCGTCCGTTTGGGCTCCGCGAGCCCAATGCGATAAGAAGGCATATCAATTTAGACTGAAATGGATCTGTGAACGACAGCCGAATCTGGATCTCAGACAGGGGCAAGTGGCTCGACTTCTCCATATCGATCGACGAATTCAAGGGATTGA
The DNA here is from genome assembly GCA_964355375.1 of uncultured Verrucomicrobiota bacterium. Lineage (GTDB taxonomy): Bacteria > Verrucomicrobiota > Verrucomicrobiia > Limisphaerales > SIBE01 > CAYHFE01. The sequence goes on along the minus strand of CAYHFE010000001.1, from coordinate 67,202 downwards.
AACAACTCTTGGAGTTGAATACGAGGGGGAAACCGTCGTCATCACCACGGGAACGTTTCTTCGCGGATTGATGCACATCGGGACCGCTCAACAGTCTGGAGGACGAGCCGGTGAGGCGGCGGCGATGAGCCTTTCATCGTCCTTGATTGAATTGGGTCTCGAATTGGGACGACTCAAAACCGGCACCCCGCCTCGACTTCTGCGCAGATCGATTGATTTCAGCCGGACGCTTCCTCAGGGTGGAGACGAGCCGGTTCCGTATTTCAGCTTCTGGAAAGAAGACTTGTTCCACGTGGAACATTCCGGGGTGAATCCTATGGAAACTCGAGGATCACTAGGCAAGTATCCCCCTGGTTCAATACTCGATCGGATCAACGGCCAGATGCCGTGCCATATCACCTACACCACGGAGGCAACGGCCAACCTGATTCGCGAGAACCTTCACAAGTCTCCATTGTACTCTGGGGCGATCCATGGTGTGGGTCCGAGATACTGTCCATCTATCGAAGACAAAATCGTCAAATTTCCCGACAAGGAAAGGCACCAGATCTTTCTCGAGCCTGAAGGGATTTCAACCGATGAGATCTATGTCAACGGCTTCTCAACCTCACTTCCATTCGAGGTCCAAGTCGATTTAGTCAGAACCATTGAGGGCTGCGAAAATGCCGAAATCATGCGCCCAGCCTACGCCGTAGAATATGACTTTGCCTTTCCTACTCAACTCCATCCATCCTTAGAAACCAAAGTTTGCCAGAACCTTTTCCTCGCCGGCCAAATCAACGGCACTTCGGGCTATGAAGAAGCCGCCGCTCAGGGCCTCATGGCCGGTATTAACGCGGCTCGACGCGTCCAACGCACTTCGCCACTCGTCCTCCGGCGTGATCAGGCCTACATCGGAGTTTTGATCGATGATTTAGTGACCAAGGGCACGACCGAGCCTTATCGGATGTTTACCTCTCGAGCTGAGTACCGTCTGCTTTTGCGCCAAGACAACGCGGATCTCCGACTTTCGGCTCTGGGATTTGAAATCGGCTTGCTCCCAAAACGGAACTTCGATCGAGTCGAGTCGAAACGCCGAGCCATCGAATTGGAATTCGGCCGCCTAGAAAGCCAACGACATGGGGTGACAACTCTCACGCAGATTCTGAGGCGACCGGAAATTCACTACTCTGACCTCCCCAATCGGAACGAAACTCTCGATTCTGAAGTAGTCCAGCAAGTGGAGATTGCCGTTAAATATGCCGGCTACATCGCGAGACAAGAAATCGATGTGAACAAGTTTAAGTCAATGGAAGAGAAGAACATCCCTTCATGGCTGGACTATTCCGAGATACCTAGTTTGCGGATTGAAGCTCGATTGAAGCTTCAAAATATCCGGCCCACAACGCTCGGGCAAGCCTCCAGAATCGCGGGTGTCTCGCCCTCCGACGTCAGCCTGGTGGTGGTTTGGATGAAACGCTCAGCCGAAAGACACCAGTCACAAGCCACCGTTGATGCTATGATGGAATCTGAATCATAATCATGAATCGGGAAATCGGGATAAGATTCCAGGCGAACTTTGGGCAATCGGCCGGCGCCAACAGCTCAATCGATATCCTATCAGTAGATCTTGTTTAAACTTAGAATACTTCTAACTCTTGACAGAGTGAGAAGAGTCACTAGGCTCCCCGACATGGATTCTGGCGACCACAGATTTCCGACCCAGCATTTGACGAAACGATTGGCCAACAGTGGTTATCGCGCAACAGCGCACCGTGAGCACGTTTACGATGTTCTCATCCAAGACGCTGACCATCCGACCGCCGAAGAGCTTTTCATGCGCGCCAAGCGGCGTATGCCCGACATATCGATGGCGACGGTGTATAACTGCCTGGACGCTCTCGTAAAATGTCATCTCGTTCGCCAGGTTCATATTGACCGGGGAGCAACCCGTTTCTGCCCAAACATGGAAAAGCACTGTCACTTTTTTTGCGATCAATGCGGCGGCGTTTTTGACATTGAAATGTCCACGACCGGACCCAATTCCCAAGCTCAATTGCCGGAAGGCTTCACGGCCAACCACTGCGAAGTTGCATTCAGAGGAGTCTGTCGGCACTGTTCGACCCAGAAAACGCGGTAAACGCGAAACAGTTTTCGATTCATGAGTACCGCCACCGAGACCATCGAAGGATTCGTCAACAAAGAGTACAAGTACGGTTTCGTGACCGACATCGAAACCGAATCGGCGCCACCAGGGCTAAACGAGGATATCGTCCGCCTGATTTCAGCCAAGAAGAACGAACCTGAATTCCTCCTCGAATGGCGGCTCAGGGCGTATCGGCATTGGCTCACGATGACGGAACCCATCTGGCCAAAGGTGCAATACCCGCCGATCGACTACCAGACGATCATCTATTATTCCGCGCCTCGCCAAGCCGGCTCCGGTCCGAAGAGCCTCGATGAAGTCGATCCCAAGCTCCTCGAGACCTACGCGAAGTTGGGCATTCCTTTGAAGGAACGAGAGCGCCTGGCCGGTGTCGCGGTCGATGCCGTGTTTGACAGCGTCTCCGTTGGCACCACGTTCAAAGAGAAGCTCGCCGAGAAGGGCATCGTCTTCTGCTCGTTCTCCGAGGCGGTCCACACCCATCCCGACTTGATCCGGAAGTACCTCGGGTCCGTGGTTCCTTACACAGACAATTTCTTTGCCACGCTCAATTCGGCGGTGTTCAGCGACGGTTCGTTCTGCTACATCCCGAAAGGAGTCCGCTGCCCGATGGAGCTATCCACCTACTTCCGGATCAACGCGGCCGACACCGGACAGTTTGAGCGGACATTGATCGTCGCCGAAGAGGGAAGCCAGGTGAGTTATCTCGAGGGATGCACCGCCCCAAAGCGCGACAAGAATCAGTTGCACGCGGCCGTCGTCGAGCTCCTGGCGTTGGATCGCGCCGAAATCAAGTACTCCACCGTCCAGAATTGGTATCCCGGCGACGAATTCGGCCGGGGCGGCATTTACAATTTCGTCACGAAACGAGGCTTAGCCCGCGGAGTTCATTCGAAAATTTCCTGGACGCAAGTCGAAACCGGCTCCGCGATCACCTGGAAATACCCAAGTGTGGTTCTTCAAGGAGACAACTCCACGGGAGAATTCTATTCGGTGGCGCTGACGAACAATTACCAACAAGCGGACACCGGAACCAAGATGCTCCACATCGGGAAGAACACCCGCAGCACCATCGTCTCGAAGGGCATTTCCGCCGGCCACGGGCAAAACAGCTACCGCGGTCTGGTGCGGATCGCCAAGAGCGCGGCCAACGCCCGCAACTTCTCCCAATGCGACTCTCTGCTCCTCGGCAACCAATGTGGAGCGCATACCTTCCCCTACATTGAAGTGAAAAATACTTCATCCAAAATCGAACACGAGGCGACGACCTCCAAGATCGGCGAGGACCAGATTTTCTACTGCAATCAACGCGGCCTTTCCACCCAGGACGCCGTCAACATGATTGTCAACGGCTACTGCAAGGAGGTCTTCCGTCAGCTCCCGATGGAGTTTGCCGTCGAAGCCCAGAAACTCCTGGGTGTCAGCCTTGAGGGCAGCGTCGGCTAGGCCACCGCCGACGGCCGCATCCCACTCAACTTGCGCATGTCATTCCAGCCCCCAAAGTCATCGTTGCATTCAATTTCCCCGTCACGAAGCCAAAGCGACTATGTTGGACATCATTAATCTGCACGCCGGCGTTGAAGGAAAAAAAATCCTCAAAGGCATCAACCTCAAAATTCAGGCCGGCGAGGTGCATGCTGTCATGGGCCCAAACGGCAGCGGCAAGAGCACCCTCGCGCAAATCCTGGCCGGGCGTGACGGCTACGAAGTCACCGCGGGCCAGGTCATCTACAATGGCCGGGACCTCCTCGATCTCGATCCTGAAGAACGAGCGCGTGAAGGCGTCTTCCTCGCGTTCCAGTATCCGGTGGAAATCCCGGGCGTGAACAGCACCTACTTCCTCAAAGCCGCGTTGAACGAGGTGCGGAAGCATCGGGGATTGCCGGAACTCGACGCCATGGAATTTCTGACCCTCGTCAAAGAGAAGATGAAACTTCTCGAACTCAATGAGGATCTGCTGCGGCGCCCCGTCAATGAGGGCTTTTCCGGTGGCGAAAAGAAACGGAATGAGATTTTTCAGATGGCCGTCCTGGAACCCAAACTGGCGGTGCTGGACGAAACCGACTCCGGCCTTGATATCGACGCCCTGCGCATCGTCGCCTCAGGAGTGAACAAGCTCAAGCGCCCTGACCACGCCCAGCTCTTGATTACGCACTACCAGCGTCTTCTCAATTACATCGTGCCCGACTTTGTCCACGTGCTCTACGATGGACGCATCGTCCGATCCGGAGACAAAGCCTTGGCCCTGGCTCTGGAGGAACGAGGCTACGATTGGATCATTAACGAGGAACCGCCGTCGGCCTGAGCCGCCACCTCAGCCTTCTCACCGCATGATCCAAGCCAAACCATCTTCCGCCAGCCACCCGAAAGATCCGTATCTGGAACAGTTCCAGAATCTCGCGCGCGTTGGAGTGGAGAACCCTCCCTGGCTGGCCGAGAAGCGCCAAGCGAGCATCTCTCGCTACGGGGCGACCGGCCTACCGACACTCAAAGATGAGGACTGGCGATTCACCAATGTCGCGCCCATGGCCCGTCTGCCCTTCGCCCCGTTCGAGCAATTCGCGCCAGGCGAAGTCCGGGCCGAATCCATTCGACACCTGACCTTCAGCCAATTGCCCGGCCCTCGTCTCGTCTTCGTCAACGGACATTTTTCCGCCGAACTTTCCTCGCTTCCTCCGCTGCCATCCGACGTGCGCATCGGCAGCTTGGCTGACGCTCTCCGTGACGATTCTCCTTTGCTTAGAGCACACCTCGCCCATCATCTTTCGTTCGAGAACAATCCGTTCGCGTCGTTGAACACCGCATTCTTCCATGACGGCGCATTCATCTTTGTTCCCGCCGGCCGGGTTCTCCAGGAACCGGTCCAACTCCTGTTCATTTCGGCGGCCGCCCATTCCAGAACTCATTCCCATCCGCGCAATCTGATCGTGGCCGGAAAGGGCAGTCAGCTCACAGTCCTCGAAAGTTACGTGAGCTTCGGAAGCCACCGCTCCTGCACCAACACCGCCACGGAACTCGTCATAGAAGAAGGGGCGATGGTTGAACACTGCAAATTCCAGGACGAGAATCTGGATTCATTCCATTGCGCCGCCCTGCACGTCCACTTGGATCGCGGCAGCGATTTCATTCATCATTCCATTGCCGCCGGTGCTCGGCTGGCTCGCAATAACATTCGCACCCACCTGGCCGGCGAGGGCGTCAACTGCATTTTGAACGGTCTCTATCTGGCCAAAGGCGACCAACTGGTGGACCATCACATGGTGGTCGAGCATGCCCGACCTCATTGCCAGAGCCACGAGTATTTCAACGGCATTCTTGACGGCCGTTCCCGAGGTGTATTTCACGGACGGATTCTCGTCCGGCCCGAGGCCCAGAAGACCGACGCCAAGCAGACCAACAAGAATCTCCTCTTGTCCGATGACGCGACCATCGACACCAAACCGCAACTCGAGATTTACGCCGACGATGTCAAATGCACCCACGGCGCAACCATCGGCCAGCTCAACGAAGAGTCGATCTTCTACCTCCGCGCCCGCGGCATCGGGCTCGAAACCGCCCGCCGCATGCTCATTCACTCGTTCGCCGGAGAAATCATCGAACGCATCCGCTACCAACCGGCCCGCGATGAACTCGACAAGTTGATCTGGGAACGGCTCGAACAGAATCCCCACATTGCCGAACCGCGATGACCGCGCCGATCTCAACAACGAGTGGAAGACGCCGGGGCCCAGCCCATTTTGCGCTGCACTCGCCACCCCTCACCGCGGGGCTGACGGACTCCCGACGACCTCCGCAAAGAATGACTCGTTATGTTTGAAGATCTGAATGATCTCTATCAGCAGGTGATTCTGGACCACAGCCGAAGCCCGCGCAATTTCCTCAAATTGCCGACCGCCAACCGCGTCGCCGAAGGCAAAAACCCCCTTTGCGGAGACCAGATCACCGTTTTCGTCCGGCTCGAGGACAACGTCGTCCAAGACATCAGTTTCCAGGGCTCCGGCTGCGCCATTTCCAAAGCGTCCGCCTCGTTGCTCACCGATAGCTTGAAAGGGAAGACCATCGACGAGGTCAAACGACTCTTTGGAAAAGTCCACGAGATGGTGACCACCGGCAAGGTTGAGCCCGAAAGCGTCGGCAAACTCGCGGTCTTCGCCGGAGTGCATAAATTTCCCGCCCGCGTCAAGTGCGCGATCCTGCCGTGGCACGCCGTCGTCGCCGCGATCGATGGCCAAGCCGATCCCGTCTCGACCGAATAGACCGCGCCGAAATCGTGAATCGCTCATCTCAGTCCATCCATGAATACCCATGATCCCATTACCCTAGTTCGCGACTGTGAGGCGGTGATGATTCCCGTCGGCACACTCGTGACCCTGCAAAAAGGAGAGCAGGCCCAGATCACCCAAGCCCTCGGGGGCAGCTACACGGTCGTGGTCAACGGCAATATGTTTCGGATTGACCCTCAGAATGCCGACGCTCTCGGGTTCGCCAAAACGTCCGCGCCGACGGTCTCGCCGTCCCCTCAGCCCGTCAGCCAGGAACACCTCGAGAAACAAATCTGGGATCAGATGCGCAGTTGTTACGATCCGGAGATTCCGGTGAACATCGTCGATCTGGGATTGATTTACGATTGCGCCCTCTCGCCCTTGCCCGACGGTGCCGGGCACCGGGTCCAAGTGAAGATGACCTTGACCGCCCCGGGCTGCGGCATGGGCCCCATGCTGCAACAGGATGTCCAAAACAGATTGTTGTCCCTGGAAGGCGTCGATGATGTTGAAGTCGAACTCGTCTGGGATCCGCCCTGGAACCAAGCCATGATGAGCGAGGCGGCCCGGCTCCAACTCGGTCTGTATTGAGATGAATCCCCGCTCGCAGAACCCGGGGGCCAGCAGTGGCTTCGGCTCCGCCAGAATCGCCGCCCAGGATTCCTCTCTCGGATGAACCTCGATCATTGCCGCACTCCCACGAATTCGGAGCCCTTCGATCCGGCCCGGGTTCGCGCGGATTTCCCCATTTTGGATCAGATGGTTCACGGGCACCCGCTCGTCTATCTCGACAACGCCGCGACCAGCCAAAAGCCCCGGCAAGTCATCGACGCCTTGCGCCACTACTACGAACATGACAACGCCAACGTGCATCGCGGCGTTCACGAATTAAGCCATCGCGCCAGCGCCGCCTACGAGGCCGCCCGCCACCGCACGGCTCAATTCATCAACGCCCAGAGCGCCCAGGAAATCATCTTCACCCGCGGCACCACCGAAGGCTTGAATCTGGTCGCGCAGGCCTGGGGCAATCAATACGTCAAAGCCGGTGACCACATTCTGCTGACGGAGATGGAGCACCACAGCAACATCGTTCCCTGGCAAATGCTGGCGGAGCGGGTCGGAGCCAAGGTGCGCTATTTGCCGATCGTTCCGGCAACCGGAGAGCTGGACCTCCGCCGTTTGCCTGAATTCCTGACCCCCCAGGTGAAGGTGTTCGCCCTGACTCATATCTCCAACACGCTCGGCGTCATCAACCCCATCCAGGACCTCTGCGCCCGCGCTCGCCAGGTCGGCGCCTTGACCGTGATCGACGCCGCCCAAAGCGCCGGTCATACCGTCCTGGATGTGCAGGAGATTGGTTGCGATTTCCTGGCCTTTTCCAGCCACAAAATGTGCGGCCCGACCGGCATGGGAGTGCTTTTTGGTCGCCTCGAACAACTCGAAGCCACGCCACCCTACCAAGGTGGCGGCGACATGATCTCCTCGGTGGATTTCGACCGCAGCACATGGAACCAAGTCCCGCACAAGTTCGAAGCCGGCACGCCGCATATCTGCGGCGCCATCGGCCTCCACGCTGCCATGGATTATCTCGAGGCCCTGGGGCGCCCCCACATCGCCCGCTACGATCAAGAGCTCGGCGCTTACGCCTACGACGGACTTTCCCGACTGCCCGGCCTGCGCCTCTTTGGACCACCGACCGGGCGGGCGGGATTGGTCAGCTTTCTCATGAACGAAGTCCACGCCCATGACTTGGTCACCGCCGCGGATCAACTCGGCGTGGCCTTGCGCGGCGGTCACCATTGCAATCAGCCCCTGATGAAGAAATTGGGCGTCCCGGCCACCGCTCGGGCCAGCTTCTACTTCTACAACACCCGCGCCGAAGTGGATCGCTTCCTCGCCGTTTTGAAAGAAATTCTCAAGTTCTTCGGCGCTTCCACTTGAACCTTTATGTCCGCACTTGTTTCATCCCTTGGCCCTGGCAGCACCATGGCGGAAGTGCTCGAGGCATTCCCGGGAGCCCAGCGCGCGCTCTTCCGCCGTTATCACATCGGTGGCTGCAGCAGTTGCGGATTTCAACCGGGTGAAACGCTCGAGCAGCTCTGCCAGCGCAACAACAACCTCCCCGTCGAGGAGGTGCTGCGACACATCCAGACCAGCCATGAGCAGGACGCGATGATTCTCCTCTCGCCCGCCGAGCTGGCCCAGATGCTCGCCCAAGATCGGTCGCTCAAACTTCTCGACGTCCGCGCGCGCGAGGAGTTTGAGGCGGTGCGAATCGCCGGCTCAGTGCTCATGTCCCAGCCGACGGTTCAGGAGATCATGGCCCATTGGCCTCGCCAGCAAACGTTCGTCATCATCGATCACCAGGGCCAACACGGCCTCGACGCCGCAGCTTACTTCCTCGGACATGGTTTCGAGAAGGTGCGCTGTCTGCGCGGAGGGATTGACGCCTGGGCTCGAGAGATCGAGACCAACCTGCCCCGCTACCGCGTGGAAAAGACCCCTCAGCCATGAACGAAAACGACTTGCCGCAACGACTCGCCGAAGCGATTCGTGATCCAAAAAACATGGGAGAAATGGAGGGCGCGGACGCCGTCGGCACCGTCGGCAATTCCGGCTGCGGCGAAATGCTGCGCCTCTGGATCAAATTCAAAGAAGAGAAAGGACGGAAGATCATCGATCGGGCGACGTTTCAATCCTTTGGCTGTGAAACCGCCATCGCCGTGGCCAGTCTGGCGACGGAAATGATCCGCGGCAAAACCCCGGAGGAAGCCCTCGCGCTCTCCGGCGAACAACTGTCCCAAGATCTCGGACCGCTGCCGCCCATGAAAATCCACTGTTCGCAATTGGTCGAGGGCGCGCTCCGCTCGGCTCTGACCGCGAGTGTCGCACCCTGCGAGACGCCCCAGCCCTCGAACCCCGCCACCCTCGGCGCCGCTCCCAGCCTTCTCGAGAATTTCACCGCCCCAAATCAAAAGACGGGCGGCTTGCGAATCGTGCTCCTCGAAAATGACCGGCCTCCGTCCTGACCAGACGACTCCGTTCCCTCGCTGCGCGCCCGAGATTCGCGGAACCACTGCCAGATCACCAACACCCTGGAAAAATGAACCGATTCTCTCGCCCGTTTCGGATCTGCCTCCTGACTCTGCTCGCGATCGGTTTCGGCTCGGAGCGACCTGATGCGGCCCCGGTTCCTCGCCCGTCGCCATCTCTCGCGCAAGTCGCACCGCCGCCCGCGCCGCCTTCGCTCCGTCGGCCCGCGTCGGAAGACGACGGCCGCGCCGCCGACCCATTTCGCCAGAGCTCGCTCGCCGTTGCGCTCAAACTCTATTCGATCGGTGACCCCACTGATGAAGAGCAGCTCTATCTCGAATTCATCAATCGGGCCCGCGCCAATCCGGCCGCCGCGGCCGCGCGCTACCAGGAAACCCAAGACCCTAAGGTCCTGGGCGGTTACGAGTTCTTCTCCGTCGATCTCAATCGGATGGCGGCTCAGATCGCCGCTCTCCGTCCGACCCCTCCGCTTTCCATGAACTCCCGCCTCACGGCCGCCGCGCGAATCCACAGCCAAGACATGCTCGTCGGCCAATATCAGGGACACGACGGAACCGACGGCAGCACCATTCCCAGCCGCATCACGACCCAGGGTTATGATTGGACTTTCGTCGGTGAGAATGTTTTCGCGAACGCCAAATCCGTCTGGCACGGTCACGTCGCCTTCGATGTGGATTGGGGCGGCTCGGCCGCGACCGGCGGCATGCAGGATCCACCCGGCCACCGGCTGACCATCCACGAACCAGACTACCTCGAAGTGGGCATTGGTGTCGTCAACGGTCGCAACGGCACCTCGGGACCGCAAGTGGTCACCCAGGACTTTGGACGACCCCGCACTCTGACGCCGTTCGTCACCGGTGTCGCCTTCTACGATTTCAACGCCAACCTCTTCTACGACCTTGGCGAAGGTATCCCGGGCATCACCGTCAAAGTGACCGGTTCGCCCTATTACGCCGTCACCGCGTCCTCCGGTGGTTACTCGGTGCCAGTCTCCGCTGATGGCTCTTACACCGTCGCCTTCTCCATTTCCGGATGGCCCGACGTGTCCCGAGTCGTCAACGTCTCCAACAAGAGCAGCGTCAAGCTCGATTGGATCGTGCCTTATTCTCCCCCGGCGGTCACGGGCCCGGACTCGCCCGCGTCGAACCGGCCCAATCTCTATCAGTTCACGCCGGTGGCCGGCGCCACCGGCTATCAATGGAAGTCGGCACGCCGGGTTCGCTTTGCGGCAACCGAGGGCGCCGAAGCTGGACTGACCCGCGTCACGGTTCAAGCATCCAGCGGATACGACGTCCTCGACCCCACCGTCAAAGCCTCGGGCCAAGCCGCGTTTCATCTCGCCCACCCGCAACCGGAGGACCAGCTCCTGACTTTGAATCGCCTTTTTCGCCCTCGATCAACCTCGCAATTGCTCTTCTCCAGCCGATTGGGCTACGCCGGCCCGGCCCAGACCGCCCTGGCTGAAATCTCGGCCGACGGCGGCGCGACGTGGACCGATCTCTGGCAACAGGTGGGCCGCGGCGATCAAGGTCAAACTTCCTTCTCCTCACAGCAGGTTTCCCTGGGGGCCTACGCCGGAGAGGAAATCCTCCTTCGCTTTCGCTACGCTTTTTCGCAGGGCATCTACTATAGCCAAACGGCCCGCGGCGTCGGCTTCTACCTGGACGACATCCAGCTCACCGAGACCGAGGAACTTCTCGAGGAGCAAATTTCGACGGCTTCCACGTCCCTATCGTTTGCCTTCGAGCCTAGCCAAACGGCCGACTATTCCCTCCGTGTTCGAGCCCTCCTGGCCCAGCGGCTGTGGCCATGGGGACCCGCTAAACTCGTCACCTCCCAGATCGGAGAAACTCCTCCTCCCAGCCTAACCATCACTGCAATCCGGAGACTGCCGCCCAGCCAAGTGCGGATCACCTTCCAAGCGAGCAATCCGCCCGGCGCCCGCTTGGAGTTGCAGGTGGCCGCCTCGGTCACCGGGCCGTGGACCACCGACGCCGCCGCGCGCATTGACCTCCTCGAACCGGAGCGCCTCTTTCAAGCGACGACCGCCACCTCCGGCGCTGCCCCCCTTTTCTTCCGGGTTGTCGCCCGCTAACCCATCGTTGCCCCCGGGGTTTTTTGGCACGATCCTAATGTTGACATCTCAACAGTCTATCTCTAACCTTTATGCCATGGCCCGTTCCCAACGCTTGCCAAGTCCGCGCTATCACGCCCTCCTGCAATTGCTCCGCACCGCCGAAACGCTCTGGAATGCCAGCCGGGTCTTTTTTGACCGCTGGAAGCTCAGTCCCAGCCAGTTCAATGTGCTCCATCTGCTCTCCGATCATCCGGACGGACTTTCGCAAACGGACCTCAGCCGCCAACTGATCATGCATCGATCCAACGTCACCGGTTTGATCGATCGCCTGGAAGCCCGGCGCCTGGTGCAACGCCGCGACACCGCCTCGGATCGACGGGCCTATCGCGTGGTTCTGACCCCGGCCGGACAAACGATCCTCGGCCAGATTCTCCCGGAGTATCACCGCGCGGCCGAAGCCGTCTGGGGGGATCTCCCGATCCCTCGCGCCCGGCAACTCACAGCCGACCTGGCCCGACTCTGCGACAACGCCAATCGCTTCTCGGCCATTCGCCTCTAACCTTGGCTCCCTATGAAGCTCCCGAGTCGCTTCTCCTGCAATGCGTCGGCTTCACCGGGGTCTATGCAAAGCCTGGTGTCGGCAACATGAGCGATTTCTCATCATCGGCGGCAAGAAGCCGATCGGCCCATCCGACTTTGAGAACACGGCTTTCGTGGTCAGCTCCGCGGGAGAAATCGGCACTTTCATCGCCGGCCGGATAAGTGCCCAACCGCCAGCCAACCCGCCACCCACTTCGGACCGTCTGTCACCAACCTAACTCTATCCGGGCATGAAAAGGATTCTCCGTTTCCTCGTCAGATTGCTCTTTCGTTTCAAGGCCCACAACGATTCGGTCCTGGACGCCACCGGGCCTGTGCTCTTGATTCCCAATCACGCCTCCTGGCTCGATTGGCTCTTTCTCTGCGTTTGCCTGGGGGACGACTGGAAATTTGTGACATCGAGCACGACCGCGCAGACCTCCTGGCTGCACCGGCGCCTCATGTTGAATCGCTTCACTTTTCCGATCGATACCACTTCGCCCTACGCGGTCAAACGGATGGCGGAGTTCCTGCAGAAGGGCGGACGCCTCGTTCTCTTCGCCGAGGGTCGAATCTCCAAAACCGGAACGCTCATGAAGCTGTTCGACGGGACCGGATTCCTCCTCCACAAAACCCCTGCGCGGGTCATTACCTGCTATCTGCGCGGCGCCCAGCGGCTCCCCTGGGTTCGGCACACCGGATGGACGCAGTGGTTTCCGCGGGTCACCGCTCATTTCAGCTCCGTCTTGCAGCCACCGACACTCCGGGAGCTCAGCACGACCCTGGCCCGCCAGCGCATGACCACCTGGCTGCTCGATCAGATGATGAAGCACCAGTTTGAAGTGGAAATGGATCACGGCGCCCCCACGCCCTTGGCGGCGATCGCGGAGATGGCCCGACATCGGCCGCACACCCTCATCCTCGAAGACGCCACCCACCAGGAACTGACCTATCGGCGCCTTCTGGTCGGCGTCCGCGTACTCGCGGAGCAGTGGCGGAACCGCTTTGGCTCCGACCCCGGCACTCGCATTGGCGTGCTGCTCCCCAATGTCAACGCCAACCCCCTGGTGGTGCTCAGCCTCTGGTCGGCGGAGAAGACGCCGGCCCTGCTCAATTTCTCGACCGGCTCGGCCATGATGCTGACCTGCGCCCAGCTCGCCGGATTGCGTCATATCATCACCTCGCGGGTCTTCGAGGAGAGAGCCAAGCTCAACCTGGCACCGTTCCGGCAAGCGGGCCTCGAAATCGTTTATCTCGACGACGTTCGCCTCGGCATTTCCCGAGTCCGCAAGCTCGCGGGGTTGCTGCGTCAAACCTGGCAACCCCTGTCGCGGCTGGGTGCCGCCGAACCCGGCAGCCCCGCGGTGATTCTCTTCACGAGCGGCTCCGAAGGCGTGCCGAAAGGGGTCGAACTCTCTCATCGAAACCTCTTGGCCAACGTCCGCCAAATGCTCGGGGTCATCGATCTGCGGGACGACGACCGCCTCTTCAACGCCTTGCCCCTCTTCCATAGCTTCGGTCTGACGGTCGGCACCCTCCTGCCGCTCATCCGAGGCCTCTACACGTTTATTTATCCGTCTCCGTTGCACTACCGCGTGGTTCCGGCGGCGATTTACGACCGCGACTGCACCGTCTTCCTCAGCACCAACACGTTTCTTAACGGTTACGCGCGCAAGGCTCATCCCTACGACTTTCGCACCGTGCGCCTCCTCATGGCCGCCGCGGAAAAGCTCCAGGAAGCCACAGCCGCGTCCTGGGCGCGGCGCTTTGGCGTGCGGATTCTGGAGGGCTACGGCGCGACCGAGTGCAGCCCGTGTCTCAGCGTCAACACCCCGCTTCAGCCGGCCTTCGGCACGGCCGGTCGCTTCGTCCCCGGAGTCGAGTACCGGCTCGAACCGGTCGAAGGCGTGGCCGAGGGCGGTCGATTGCTGGTCCGCGGACCCAACATCATGCGCGGTTACTTGAACGCCGACGCCAATGCCACGTTCCAGAAGCTCGGGGGTTGGTATGACACCGGCGACATTGTGCGCGTGGACGAGGCGGGCTTCGTTCATATTCTGGGCCGACTCAAACGATTCGCCAAAGTCAGCGGTGAGATGGTCAGTCTCACGGCGGTGGAGGAAGCTCTGGCCGGAGCCTTTCCGCACTACGGATTGCGCTGCGAAGTGGCAGTCCTGAGTCGTCCGGACGAAGAAAAAGGCGAAATGCTTATCGCGGTAACGAACGAACCACGCCTCCGCCTTGATGAGATCCGCGCCGCCATCAAAGCCAAGGGGCTGACCAATCTCTGCATGCCGCGTGAGATCCGGGTGGTGCGAGAGATACCGAAACTGGGCACGGGCAAACTCAATCACCGTGAACTGGAGAAACGAATCTGAGTTCAGGTCATGAAGGAATTTCTCATGAACGCTATCGCCTGGTGGGCGGTCTTCACCTCCATTCCCGGCACGATCGCCGCGACCGGCCAAGCCACCGCGCCGAACCGCGACTACGTGGTTTTGCTCCACGGCCTGGGCCGCACCCGACTCTCCATGAAAGCCCTCGAATGGTCTCTCAACCGCCAGGGCTATCGGGTCGTCAACCTCGGCTACCCGTCCGGCAAGCTCTCGATCGAGGAGCTGGCTGACCGACATCTCCACGACGAGCTCACACGCACGATCACGGACTCCTCCGTCCAAGTCCACTTCGTCACTCATTCATTGGGCGGGATTATTCTTCGGCTCTACTTGTCCAACCATTCCGTGGCCCATCTGGGCCGAGTGGTGATGTTGGGGCCGCCAAACCAGGGCACCGAACTGGCCGACCGCTTAAAGCGCCATTGGTTGGGCCGGCTTGTGCTCGGCCGGAACGGCCAAAGGCTGGGAACCGACGCCTCCGATCTGCCCCGGCGTCTCGGTCCGGTCCGATGTGAAGTGGGGATTATCGCTGGCGACCGCTCGTCTGATCCCTGGTTCTCCGGGATGATCCCGGAGCCGAACGATGGAAAAGTCTCCGTGAAGAATACCCAGGTTGAAGGCATGAAGGATTTTCTCGTTCTTCATACGACGCACACCTGGATGTTGTGGCGGCGCCAGACCTTGCGCCAGGTTCACCATTTTCTGAAGCACGGCCGCTTTGACCGGCCGCTCGGTGGCGGAGCGGGGTTTCCGACCTCCCCCGACAAAGACCCGTTCGCCGGAGTTTAGCCGGATCGGTTCAGGATGGAACGGGCAACTTGCCCGTCTTTGAGGGCGACCAGCCCACAGGCTTTCCTGCCACAAGTCTCACCGATTCGCCGTGACCATTCAGTTGAATTGGGGAGCGCACGCGCCCCCGCGTGCCGTGGTCGGCGCCCTCGCCGACCACATTGGTCCACCCGAACAAGTCACGTTTTGGTGATTGAGTGACACGTCCGTTGCGATCAGCGCCCACGCCGGTCGAGAAGAGTCGCGGACAATTAGAAGAAATTGCCCACCCGATCGCCGTGACTATTCAATTGAAATGGGGAGCGCACGCGTCCTCGCGTGCTGTGGTCGGCGTCTCCGCCGACCACTCCGGGGCGTTCGACTGGATCACCGTTGAGTGACTGAATCGCGCCTCCCTTCCGACCGGCGGGGCGCCGGTCGGCACACGCGAGGGCGCGTATGCTCCCCAATCCTGACTGCATCCTTGCGGCTCAGGCAAGATTCTGAGGGTTGGACCGTATTTATCCTGCCCTCTCGGTAAAATGGGGACCAAAAGTGGCCAGGCCCCGACGGAACATGGTTTTGTTTTCCTTTGACCTGGATGAATCAATTTCATCTCATCGGTAACGCCGTGCCGCCGCTGATGGGCGAAGATGTCGGCGAGCAATCCTTCGCCACTTGGCCGGTCAATCGAGTCAAACGCATGAACTCATCCGATCAACCCGCCGAACTATGCAAACGGTGCGGCAAGGAAGAACCCGTCCGCCTCGACGCCGCCTTCGGGATTCCGGTTTACGGTTTCGGCTCGGAGGATTGCGCGATCAAGCACGGCTTCCGCATGGAAGTTTTAGCGGAGCCTACGAAACCGACGGCGCCACTGTAGAGCCAGGATAAACGCCCCTCCCATCAAATCTCCGCAAGGCCGCAACGCACGAGGTGGTAGGCAGTCGCATCAAACCAACTCGACGGCCTGGTCAGGTCGGCGGAATCTCCAGGTGGCACCCAAATCACCAAGCCTTCCCGAGCGCGAGTGAGCAGCACGCGGTAGGTGTTCAGTAGGTAGCGCCGGTCAACTTCCTTGCCGACGTTACCCCAGCGACTGCCGCTGAAGCTGCGAGACGACCATCCGCCCGCCGGGTTGTCGAACGTGAAATCTCCGCCCCACCACACACCGACCCAATCCAGTTTCAGGCCCTGGCACTCGAACTCAGAGGCAGCAACTTCGAGTTGATTGGAGGAACGAACGTCGGGCGGGTGGGCGAGGAACCAATGAACGTAGATGTCCCGATTGCCTTGTCGAAAGCCTGACGAAAGTTCCAGACCGTGCGGACGCAAACGAATAGCGCCTGAGCTTGCGACCAACCCACAGCGGCGGAGCCCGCGCCTGTGCCCCTGCAACCACGCCCGCGCAGTCCCAAGCGAACGTGTCAGCACAATTGGGAACTCGCCAATGTCGGCCATGATGCTTGCAGCTTTCGTGGTGTCGCCGCTCAACACCGCTTCCACCCACTCGGAGACGCGCTGCGCGCGATACGAGCGAAGGCAGACATCGAGGTGGAGCGCTGACTCTGGCTGAATCAACAGTGCTCCCTTGTTGCCGTCCTCAAACAAGCGGTGACCGGCGACGCTCGTATCTCCGGTCAGAGCTTTCGGCGATACGGCGACGCGCCAGTGCGGAAACTTGTCGCGCAGCGTTCGTCCCCATTCAGCCAGTCCGGCTTCTCCGTTGTGGATTTCCTGGCCACCGCCAACCAGCGCTACCAGCACAGCCCAGTCAGGATGTCTGTCCATGATGGAAAGCATGGTTTCTGGCTCAGAGATCTCCTGACCCGTCTTCTTCGCATTCTGGACAGCATCCCAGGCGCGCTGGGCTTCGTCGAAAACGACAACGTGCTCAGGTGGCGCTCTGTCGGGTTTGTCCATTGCTTCACGCACGAACGAATGGACGTTTTGAATAAACGTGCTGACGGTTCGCTCACCGCCGTCGCGTAGCGTGCGTCGCCTGAAGTCGCGGGTGATGGCGGCGGAGACAATTTTCACGAGTGGGCCGTTGCCGGAAAGAAAGACGGCTGATGGACGGCCTGCCTGCCTCAGTGCTGGATTATGCACGACGTTGAGACCAGCCAGTGTTTTCCCGGCACCGGGAACGCCGGTTACGAAGCAGGCAACTTTCAGATGCCCTCGTTGAGCGCACTCGACAATCTCAACGAGCTTATCCGACGTGAGGGTGAGGTTGATTGCGCCCGCATGTGAGTGAGCAATCTCTCGGACGTTGTGTCCGGCATAGAGCGCTTCCGCCGCCTCCACGATGGTCGGGACCGGGCGGTAAGCAGAAAAATCCCACGCCGCTCCGTCGATGGCCAAAGCAGTCGCATCGCTCTCCGCCTTGAACGCCATCGAAAGCAGCGAAGCCAGGTCGGATGCGTTCGCTCGGCACACAGGACGAACGGCATCCCTCCATTCCTCGGGATAGGCAATAGGTGCCTCCGGCGGTGCGTTGGCAGCGACGGCGAACGGCACGATGCAGCGTCCCCGGCTCTGCTCTTGGAAAGCAAGCGAACATGCCCGCAAACAACCGGGCGTTCTGGTTGAACAAGCTCACGGCCAACAAGGCGCGTGACCGGTTGGTCACACGCACGCTGCGGCAACGCGGCTGGCGCGTGTTGCGGATTTGGGAGCACGAGCTTGCGCGCAAGAACGAGGCGCGACTGCTGGGGCGTCTCAAATCCTCACTTGGGTCTGCGTGAAATTGACCGCTGCTCCAGGAAAAAGCTGCCTCTGGCTTTTATCAATCGACCGATGAGGTGGTGTGCGAGGCCCTCCGTCTCCTGCGCAACTTCGAGTGAGTGCGTGAACGCCGGCTGACCGCATCGAAATCGTCCGCATCTTGCCCGGAGCCCGCGATCTTCCGGCTGCGTTCAGCGAACCGTCGCCCGTGCCGACTCCCCAGGGCGAGTGGAAGTGAGGCTCTCCGCGCGCGCCTTCAACAAGAAGTGCGGCTCAAGACGGGCGACGACGCGAAGAAGTTTTTGAGCGTTTAACTTGACCAGTTTTGCAGGTGGTAAAGCTTTCCTGCAATGCCATAGCACTTTCCACCGCCGCGTGCGGCTTCAACTCGATTTGAAACCGGGCCTGGCCGAAGAGGGACCTGTTTTCATTCATCAAGCGCGACGCCGCGAGCTTGCAGTATTCCGTATCGAGTTCCACGCCGATGCTGTTTCGTCCGTGCTGGAGCGCGGCCACCATCGTCGTGGCGGTGCCGCAGAAGGGATCGAGCACAGTGTCGCCGGTGAACGAGAACATCTGGACGAGGCGCGAAGCGAGTTCGAGCGGATAGGGCGCGGGATGTTCCTTGGTCGAGGCGCCGGTAATGGTCCAGAACTGCTGGAACCATTTATCGAACTTGTCCTTGGGTAGCCGGGCAATTCCAGCGAGTCCTTGTGGTAGATGTTCGCGGGATCAATCCCGGCTTCGACCACCAGCTTGGTCAGCAGGGCGATGAACCCGTCCATTTGTGCGCCGCCCGTGACAGCGCTGCGCAAGCCCTGGTCGGAGCCGCCGGCGGCGCGTTGTTTCTGAGACTGTCTGGAGCGGGTCTGCCAGTAGAACTGCACGGCTTTGCGCGTGTGTTTCGGCCGTTCGGCGAGGATGGTCAACGGCGGCATCTGCTGGCAGTGTGGCGTGGCAGCGAGAATGATTCAACGTCGCAATAATTGAAAGGAGTTGCCTCTTTCGCGGCAGACGCAGTTTGAGACAAGAAAAAAAGCGAATCCTGTGTGAATGAGATCACTTCGCTTTGATCCTCCTCGATGAATCGAATGATCTTCATCCAGCCGCTGCCTTTCTCAACGAATTGGAGCCACGGCGATTTCTTCATCAAGCGGTGTTCCTCACGTCGTGAATTGGGCATGATTCAGGGACGCGTGCCAGGTCCACGGCCGGTCATTCCGATCGCAGAGCCGTCATCGGGTCCACGCGGGCGGCTCGCCAGGCGGGAACCAGGCACGCCGCCAGGCTGACCGCCGCCAGCGTCACCCCGACCCCGGCAAACGTCAGGAGATCGAACGGGCTGACGCCGTAAAGGAAGTTCGTCAGCGAATGGCTCAAGGCCACCGCGCCAATCAAACCGAGGACCAGTCCCAGCGCCGTCAGCCTCATGCCTTGCGTAAGTACGAGCTGGATCACGCGTTGCGCCGAAGCACCCAGCGCCAGGCGGATGCCCAACTCGTGGGTGCGCTGGCTGACGACGTAGGCCATCACGCCGTAGATGCCCATCGCGGACAAGACGAGTGCCACCACGCCCAGGGCCACCAGCAGCGTGGAGACAATTTTCTGGCCCAGGAACGCCGCCTGGATGAAGTCGGACATCGCGATCGAGTTCCACACTTCGATGCCCGGATCCAGCGCGTGAATTTCCTTGCGCAAGGCGCTGGCGAAGGTGAGCGGGTTGCCCTCCGTGCGCAGCGCCACGCCCAGGTTCAAATCCCAGACGCCTTGCTGATATGCGAAATACATAAACGGCTTCGGCGGTTCGTTCAGGAAACGGTATTTCCCGTTCTTCGCCACGCCGATGATTGTCAACTCGCGCTGGCCGCTCCAGATGGTGAACTTGCGGCCCACCGGGTCCAGCCCCGGCCAAAAGCGCTTCGCCATTGTTTCATTGATGATCACCACGCGCGGGTAGGTCGCGTCGTCCTGGTCGGTGAAATCGCGGCCGGCCACCAGCGGAATGCCCAGGGCCGCGAAATAGCGCGGTGAAACGATGGCGTGTTGAACGTTCACGTCTTCGTTGGGCTTCCGATCGTATCCCGGCACCGTCACCCCGGCACTTCCCCCGCCTTCAAATCCCAATGGGAACCAACTGGCCATCGCTGCTTCCTTCACGCCAGGCAGCCCCGCCAGCCGCTCCCGCAACTGCCGGTAGAAGACCAGCGCCCGCTGTTCGTCGTAGCCGTGCATGCCCACCCGCAGTCCCCCCAGCAGGACCTGGCGCGGGTCGAAGCCAATGTCGAGCTGTTGCGCCTTGTGCGAGCCTTTGAGGCACAGCCCGGCGCCCACCAGCAAGACCAGGGCGAGCGAGACTTCGGCCACGACCAGCGCGCTCCGGACCCGATGATGGGGCAGCGCGGTGCCGGAGGTGCGCCCGCCTTCCTTGAGCGTGGCGTTCAGGTTCAATCGCGACGCCGGCCACGCCGGCACCAGACCAAACACCACGCCGGTGGCCAGCGTGAGCACCACGGTGAAAAGCAACGTCCGACCGTCCACGGCAAAGGTGTACCCAATCGGCAGGTAGGTCCGCGGTAAAAAGGCTTGAAAGAGCATGGCGCCCCAGCTCGCCGCGAGCACGCCGAGCAAGCCTCCCAGCAAGGCTAGGACCAGACTTTCGGTGAGGAGCTGGCGGATGAGCCGCGCCCGGCCAGCGCCCAACGCGAGCCGGATGGCGATCTCTTTTTGGCGCACCGTCGCCCGGGCCAGCAAAAGATTCGCGACGTTCGCGGCGACGATGAGCAGCACGCCCAGGCTGACGGCGAACAGGAGGCTCAACACGGGCAGCAACAGCGCTTGGCCGCCGTAGGGCGCCTTCCAGAGGGGCAGCACCCGAAGACCGATCTCACGATTCGTGTCCGGGTAAGCCTGCGCCAATTGCCGCGCCATGGTGTCCGTTGCCGCCTGGGCTCGGGCGCGACTCACCCCGGGCCGGAGCCTCGCCTGCGTGTGCAGCCAGTGATCAGCCCGCTGGGTCAATGATCCAAAATTGGCGACCTGTTGGTGCATCACCAACGGCGCCCAGAAATCGCAGCGCAGCGCGCTCATCGTGCCGCGAAAGGCGCCGGGGACAACTCCCACAATCGTGAAGCTGTGCCGGTTCAAATCCACCACCCGGCCGATGACGTTGGGGTCGCTGCCAAAGCGCCGGCGCCAGTAATCCTCGCTGAGCACCAGGACGGGCGCGCCGCCGGGGCGAAGATCCTCCTCCGCGACAAACGTGCGGCCCAGCAACGCCTTCACCCCGAGCACCTCAAAGAAGTTCGCCGTGGTGATCTGGCCGTATATCCATTCGGGCTTTCCATTCACGGTCAGGCACGCGGGCGTGACCTGCGAACCGATGATTCCGCTGAGAACATTGGTCAGCGTCGCGTAGTCGCGGAGATCCGGCAGCGAAACCGTATCCCACTGCTCGCTGCCATGAGTGGCGCACAACACGACCATTTGCTCGCTTCGCGCCACGCCGGGCAAAGGCCGCAGCAAGGTCTCCTGGATCCAACAGAAAACCACCGTGTTGGCGCCGATGCCGACCGCTAGCGACAGCGCGGCGACGATGGTGAAGGCCGGGTTTTTGAGAAGCATTCGGATGGCAAAGCGGAGATCGTTCATAGGGCAAGGTCGAAGACAGGAGGTCGAAGGCAGAAGGAGCGGCTCCGAGCGAGAGCGTGGCTGCAAACGGTCTGGGACGCCTTCTTCATTTGGCATTCTCGTTCTTCATTCACAACGCAGCGCCACCATCGGATCGACTTTCGCCGCGCGGCGCGCAGGGAGGTAGCAGGCGAGAAGCGCCGCAACTCCCAACAGCGTTGCGACCGCGGCAAAGACCACCGGTTCGCGTGAACTCACCCCGTACAAGAAGCCCGCCAGGAGCCGCGCGGCTCCGACGGCTCCGACGATGCCAACGCCGGCCCCGACCAGAGTGGTCCGCAGTCCCTGGCGCAAAACCAACGCCAGGATTTGTCGGCGGCTCGCCCCCAGCGCCGTGCGCACCCCCAGTTCGTGCGTGCGTTGCCGCACCGCGTAGGCCATCACCCCATAAACACCCACGGTCGCCAGGGCGAGAGCCAACAGCCCGAAGGCCCCAACGGTCGCGGCCGTGATGCGCGTCGGGTAATGCTGGAGCTCCATCTGCTGGGCCAGGGTCTTCACGTCGGTGATCGGCAGGTTGGGGTCCAGCCGCTCCAGTTCGCGGAGCACCGGACCAATCAGCGCGCGCGGGTCGCCCGCTGCCTTCACCAGCAGGCTGGTGAACGGGACATGAGCATGGCTCAAAGGCACGTAGAAATGGGGCTGGGGAGCCTCGGCGAGTTGAAAATACTTCCCGTCTTTGGCGACACCCACGACGCGCGTCTTGTTGCCATTCAGGGTCACCATTCGATCGAGAGGACTTTCCGCACCCCAGAATTTCCTGGCCATGGTCTCGTTGACGACCACCACAGGCGCGCTCTCCTTCTGGTCCCGGTCATCAATCGGGCGGCCTTGGACGATGGGAATCGCCAGGGTCTCGAAGTAGTCGGACGAGACGATGTTGTGCTCGAGGATGAGCGATTCACCCGAGCGCGGTTGATAGCCATCCACTTCAACCTTCAACTGGGTCTTCGCGTAGCTCAGCGGCGGGATGACCGCCAGGCTGGCCGCCTGCACGCCGGGCAACTGTCGCACGCGCTCGAGCAACTGCGCGTAAAAAAGGCGGCCCTTGGTCTCATCGTAGTTGCCGTAAGCCAGGTTGAGCTGGGCCATCATCCCGTGACGGGCGTCAAAGCCGGGATCCATCCGCAACGTGACATGCAGGCTTTTCAAACACAATCCGGCCGCTGCCAGCAGGATGAAGGAAAGGGCCACTTGCACTGCCACCAACCCTCGCTGGAGCCGCGCCCAATGCCTCGGTCGTGAACTGGCATCGAGATGGCTTGAGCGAAGAGACCCGTACAGTCGCAAGCTGCTGCTTCGCCAAGCCGGGGCCAAACCGAACAGCAGACCCACGAGCACGGACAGTCCCGCCGTGTAGCCCAGCACCCGAGCGTTCAAGGGGATTTCCAGCCCGACGGGGATCATCATCGACGGTGGTTTCAGGAGAGCCAGCAATTGCAGCCCCCACGACGCGAGGAGCACACCGACCGCTCCGCCCAGCACTGCCAGCACTACGCTTTCGGTGAGCAGTTGTCGGATGATGCGCCCTCGACCGGCCCCCAGCGCCAGCCGCATCGCCATTTCTTGCTCTCGAGCGGCCGCCCGACTGAACAAGAGGTTGGCCACGTTCGCGCAGGTCAAGAGCAGTACCAAGGCGACCACGATGGTCAGAATCGCGGTGAACGCCCGCAGCCC
This sequence comes from uncultured Verrucomicrobiota bacterium, assembly GCA_964355375.1. Lineage (GTDB taxonomy): Bacteria > Verrucomicrobiota > Verrucomicrobiia > Limisphaerales > SIBE01 > CAYHFE01. The sequence goes on along the minus strand of CAYHFE010000001.1, from coordinate 43,832 downwards.
CTGGGCCAACTCCATGACCGGGAACCGGCTGAGTTGACCGTCCACCAGAACGAATTGCTTGTCCTTGTTGGCATCCGGGTACTCCTGAGCCAGGTGGGAAGCGAGAGTTTTTGCTGCGGCTTGGGCCTGCGGGAGGCTCACTCCGTCCTTGAGCCGAGCCACCACATCCATCCAACCGTCGCCACGGCTCTCCAGCGGGATGTCCCCGGGATGGACGCCCGCCTTCATCGTGATCGGAATCCAGACGTCTTCAGGGATGCCGGTCATCAAGCCGGTGAATCCTTCCGGTGCGACGCCGATGACCGTGAAGGTACGGGAGTTCAACAACAGGGTCCGCCCCACTACGTCCGGATTCGCGGCTAAGCGGCGCTTCCAGAAGCGGTGGCTCAGAACCACGACCGGATCGGCGCCTTCGATGTTTCCTTCCGTCGTGGAGAAGGCACGGCCCAACAATGGCTTCACGCCCAACACCTCGAAATAGTTTCGGGAGACGAGATTGCCCAGCACGACCTCGGGTTTCGATTTACCGTTGCCCACGCTGACCGGCCAGTAACAGCGCGCCAGGACGCCGGAGAAAACGTCCGCGCGGTCCCGCAAGTCCTGGTAATCGGCATAGCTCGAGCGCCCGTAGCGAAGACCCTCGCGGCTGGTGAAGAGATTGACCAGCCGTTCGGGACTTCGAACGGGGATCGGCTGCAAGAGCACCGCATTCACCACACTGAAGACCAGCGTGTTCACGCCGATGCCCAACGCGAGCGTGATCACCACCACGGCGGTGAAACCAGGATTCTTCAGCAGTTGGCGCAAGGCGAAACGAAGATTGTTCATAAGAAATCTGGTTCTCTATTCGCATCTTAGAGCCACCATCGGATCAACCTTCGTGGCTCGCTGGGCTGGCAGATAACAGGCGGCCAGGGCGACCAACCCGAGAAAGAGGACGACGACGAGGAACGTCAGCGGATCCTGGGCGCGCATTTCGAAGAGGAGACTCTGCAAGACCACGCTCAACGCCAGCGCGCCGGCGAGTCCGAGTCCCAAGCCCAGTCCGGCCACCTTCAAGCCTTGGATCAGCACCAGGCGGAGGATCTCACCGATCTGAGCACCCATCGCCAGCCGGATCCCAAATTCGTGCGTCCGCTGGCTCACGGCGTAAGCCAGCACACCAAAGAGGCCAATGGCAGCCAGAACCAGGCCGATCAACGCGAAGCCCAGCAGCAGTTCCGCCGAAAACCGCTCGACGGAGACCGATTGGCGGACCCACTCTTGCATGGGTTTGATATTGGTCACGGGCTGCGCCGCATCGATTCGCCAGATTTGCTCCTGCACGGTGCGCGCGAGGCGCGCGGGCTCCCCCCGGGTCCGGATCACCAGTGACATCCGGGACCAGCACGTTTGGGTGAGCGGCTGATAGAGGGCCGGCCGAGTCTTGTGCCCCAGCCCGGAGTCCTTCACATCCGCCACGACGCCGACGATCTCAACCCAGTTGGTCTGGCCGGTGTGTTGCCTGATCCGCCGGCCCAGCGGATTCACATCGGGCAGGTGGCGGCGCACGAATGCCTCGTTGACCAGCGCGACCTGGTGCTGGCCGTCATCGGCCGGCGTCAGGTGCCGGCCTTGCCGCAACGGAATCCGCATCGCCTGGAAACAACCGGGACTGACGATCCCATACTCGGCCATTCGGAAGCGTCCGGGCGGCAGCGGTTCGGCGCCCTCCAAGTCAAATGACATGCCGGCACCGCGGCCGTTCATGGGGAGAATGTTGATGGCCTCGGCCGACTCCACGTTCGGCAGGGCGCGCACCGCTTCCAACACCGCCTGGTAGAACTGCCGGCGCCGGGCCTCGCTCGTGTAGGGGGCGTGCGAAAGTTCCGTTGCCATCGTCAGCAACTGGCTGGGGTCAAAGCCCGGATGGACCCGCGTCAGACGGGCATAGCTCCGCACGAGCAGACCCGCGCCCACCAGCAACACCACGGAGAGCGCCAATTGGGTGACGACGAACGAGTTCAACAGACGATGACTCCGCACGGTCCCCGAGCTGCCGCGCGAGGCCTCCTTGAGCGTGTCCATCAGATTGACCTTGGCCGCACTCCAGGCTGGGGCCAGGCCAAAGAGGATTCCGGTCAATACGGCGACCCCCAGGGTGAAGAGCAGCACCCGGCCATCAATCTCGATTTCGTCGAGGAACGGCACGGGTTCGTCGCCGATTCTGGGCGCGTAATATCGCAGCAGCTCAAGGCCAAACTGGGCGAAGGCCAATCCCACCGCGGCGCCGGCCAGCGAGAGCAGCACGCTCTCCGTCAGCAGTTGTCGAATGATCCGCCCGCGACCCGCGCCCAGGGCGGCGCGGACGGCGATCTCCTTGCGACGGGCTTCCCCGCGAGCCAACAGGAGGTTGGCGACGTTGGCGCAAGCGATGCCCAACACCAGCAACACCGCGGCATACAGCACCAGGAACGCCGGACGGACCTCTCTCACCAAGCGGTCGCGGAGCGGAACGACTGTGGCGCTGCGGTTCTTGTAGCCTGGATGCTCCAACCCAATGGCCGCGGTGATCGTGCGGAGTTCGGCCGCCGCCTGTTCCACCGAGACCGTCGGCCTCAGCCGTCCAAAGACGGTCAGAGTCGCGTTGCCGCGGCTGGCCCGCAACTGCGCGTCGGGCAGGGGCGCGTAGATTTCAAGCATTTCTTCGAGGAAGCCCGACACGCGCGCACCGACACCAACCACTACGTAAGATTCACCATCGAGCGTGACCGTCTGAGCGATGATATTCGTATCGCCGCCAAAGACGCGCTGCCAGAGGCCATGACTCAGAACGACCACCTTCTCCATTCCGGGCTCGGACTCGTCCTGGCGAAATTTCCGCCCCAGCCGCATGGGGAACTCGAACACGTCGAAGAAACTCGGGGTGACCAGAACGCCGCGGAGCGCCACGGGTTCTCCGCGGCCGGAGAGGTTGAGTTTGCCTCCAAACTGAACCGCTCCGATGGCGGCAAAGGACTTCGAGCCGGCACACCAGTCGAGGTAGTCGAGTCCTGATACCCCCATCTCCTCCCTGTTGTTGGCCAGGTCCGTCGCGTGGAGCAACATCAGGCGCTCCGGGTCCGGAAAGGGCAGCGGGCTTAACAAGACCTTGTTCACCAGGCTGAACAGGGCGCTGTTCGCCCCGATGCCCAGCGCGAGCGTCAGCACAGCCACGGCGGTGAAGCCGGGGTGCTTGCACAACTGGCGGAAGGCGAAGCGGAGGTCGTTCATGGGTCGTTGCCCGTTGTCAATTATCCACTCCGTGGTCCGTGGTCCGTGGTCGGTCGGTCGTTTTCAGACTGCGTCGCGTATCACGCTTCACTCCAACTCGCTTCTCTTCATTCATTTCTCAGTGCCACCATGGGATCCACTTTGACCGCACGGCGCGCCGGGAAGTAGCACGCCAAAGTGGCAGTCGCTGCCAGCAACAGAGGAGCGAAGGTGAAAGCCAGAGGATCCAAGGAGCTAACTCCATACAACAAACCGCCAAGCAACCGACCTGCCGCTGCCGCAAGTAATACTCCAAGGCCCAAGCCGACGGCGGTCAGCAGCAATCCTTCGCGCAGCGTCATCCAAAGCACCTTGGACGCTGTGGCGCCCAAGGCAATCCGGATACCAATCTCCCGGGTGCGACGAGCTACCGCGAAGCTCATGACGCCATAGACTCCAACCAGGGCCAGGACCAGGGCCAAACACCCGAAAACCACGAACATCTGGGCTCCGGACTTCACCAACCACAAATCGCGCGTGTCTTTCGGCAGATCCGCCAGCGGTTTCAGTGAGGTTACAGGCAATATCGGATCCATCGCGCGGATGGCATCTCGTACGACTCGAAGCAAGGCCAGCTCGTTCGCGCGACCTCGTGGCACCACACGCAAATGGAGGTACATCTTGGAACGATATTCACGCCCCGAGGGAACGTACAGGTGTGGTACCGGTCGCGACTCAATGATGTTGTTGCGCACGGTTGGGACTACACCAACGATCTCCAGAATCCGTGGGGCCTCTGCCGGCGTGCCACTCGCCACCTGCAACTGGCGGCCCAGAGCTTGCTCGCCGGGCCACAGTTTGTTCGCCAGATCCTGGTCAATGACCGCCACACTCGTGGCTGGTCCGGGCTCCATTTCCGTTGGGTTGAATTCACGCCCGCTCAGGAGTGGCAGCCGCACCGTTTGGAAGTAATCCGCTCCCACAACATTGTAGTCGGCTCCGAACCACCCGTCCGCAGAGGCGGACTCCACCTTCGCCGACTCCATCGGTGTGACTCCCACCCGGCTGACCTCCCGCCCTTCCCTGAACCCAAACGGAACTGAGGCCGCAAGACTGACACTCTCCACTCCTGGCAATCCCCGTAACCGTTCCACCAATGCTTGAAGAGTTTGGCGACCGCGCACCTCATCGTAACCCGCCATGGCCGCGTCCACTTCAACCACCAGGCCATTCTTCAGCTCGAATCCGGGGTTCACGCGGGCCGCGTTGATGGCGCCGCGAATAAAGAGAGCGGCCGTAATTAACAAGGCTAGGGAGATCATCAGTTGGGCAATAACCAACTGGTTGCGCATCGCAAACAAACCTCTTCCCGAAATCGCTGAGACGGGTTCACTCCCGCGCTCCTTGAGGTCTTCTGCCAGGTCGGGACGCGAAAGGCGCCAGGCCGGCACCAGGCCAAACAGCAGGATGCTTAACATGCAAAATCCCGCAGTCGCGGCGAGCACACGCAAATCAGGGGTCGCATTGACCACCGGGATATACGGAAGCGCAGGAATGGCTGACAGAGCAAACCATCGAGTGGACCCGGCGGCCAGAAGGACACTCACACCTCCCCCCAGCAGAGACAGCAAGGCTGCCTCCATCAACAACTGCCTCATGATCTGGAAGCGCTGGGCGCCAAGTGCGAGGCGCAGAGCGATTTCCTTGCGTCGCCCAGATGCCCGAGCCAGAAGCAGGTTCGCGAGATTTAGACAGGCGATCAGATGGACCGCCCCGGCCAGAGCGAAGAGCATTGGAGTGATGCGACCAACTACAAAGGCCCGTCCGGCACTCCCGACCTCAGGCCAAGGGCCGATGGTCAGTCGAGGGAGGGGATGGACGAGGATCGTCTGGTCCTTGTTCTCCGCCGGGAATGCCGTCTGCATTTGAACTGCCAGGCGATGCAGGTCGGCGTCGGCGCCGGGCCGTGTGACGCCGGGTTTGAGCTGGCCAACCACCAACAGACTATGCTGGCTGCGATCCGACAAGTGCGTGACCTTGCCCGAAACCGAAGGACGCTGCAGCGCATCATGCATTCCCAGCGGCAGCCAAAACTGAGGCGACACGATCATCATCGGGTGGGTAAAGTCCGGCGGCGCCACGCCGACGATGGTATGGGGCCGGTTTTCAATCCTGAGGGTCTTTCCGAGAATGTCCGGGTCTCCTCCGCGAGCCATCCACGCGCTGTGGCTGAGAATCACCACAGGGATGGTGCTGCCGGGTTGCTCCTCCTCAGCACTGAAGGTTCGTCCACGGGCCATGATGATGCCAAAAGTCGTGAAGTAGTTGGCAGTCACCAGGCAGGTCATCACCCGCCGGGAAACCTCGTCCTCGGTGACTCCCACCTCCGCCAGCTCATAAGCGAGCAAATGGGAAAAAACCTGGTTCTGCTCACGCAGATCGAGGTAGTTCGGATAGGAGAAGGGACGATAAGTGTCCGGTCGCCCTGTATCGCGGCTGTAACACTGGACAAGCTCGCCCTCGCGCTGGCCGACCATTGGGCGGAGCAGGAAGGCGTTGACCAGGCTGAACACGGTGGTGTTGGCACCAATTCCGAGGGCAAGGGTTAGCATGGCTACCAAAGTGAAGCCGGGCTTCTTCAGCAACATGCGGAGGGCGAAGCGGAGGTCGTTCATGGGGACGTGCTCAGTGCTCAGTGTTCAGTGTTCAGTATTCAGTGTTCAGGACATCCGTTGGCGCAGGATGCTCTTTCTCCAGCCAGAGGGCCACGAGACGTGTCACTTGAATGAGGCTTGGCCTTGCGCCGCAGCAATCGTATCCAGAGATTCATTCGCTCGCTGTGCCCCCAAGTCCTCGTCCACGATGCGTCCATCAAACAGATGCACGGTCCGATCCGCATGCCGCGCGAAGCGTTGGTCGTGCGTGACCATGCAGATCGTCGCGCCTTCGCGGTGCAGGTCGCGCAACAATTCCATCACCGCTTCACCGTTCTTGGAGTCGAGATTGCCAGTCGGTTCGTCCGCGAGCAGGATGGAGGGTTTGCCGCCGAGAGCGCGGGCCACGGCCACCCGCTGCTGCTGGCCACCCGAAAGCTGCGACGGGTAATGCTTCATGCGATGCGACATGCCGACCTTTTCGAGCGCTTCGTTCGCGCGCTGTTTGCGTTCGGCGGCGGGAAGGTTGCGATACGTCAGCGGCAACTCCACGTTCTCATACACCGTGAGATCGCCGATGAGGTTGAAGCTCTGAAAGATGAAGCCCACCTCGCGGTTGCGGATGCGCGCGCGCGCGGCGTGGTCGAGGTTGGAAACGTCCTGATCGTTGAGCGCGTAGCGCCCGTCAGTCGGCGTGTCGAGCAGGCCGAGAATCGCGAGCAGCGTGGACTTGCCGCAGCCAGACGGGCCGGCAATCGAGACGTACTCGCCCTTCCGAATCTCGAGATGGACGCCCGAGAGTGCGTGGGTTTCGACCTCGTCGGTGTAGAACACCTTCGTGATCGCTTCCAGTTTGATGAGAGAACCATTTGTAGTCATACGTTGTTTGTTTTCATTGTTCCTGGTCCGCGGCGGATGGTCCGGATACTTGGTTTCAACGAACCGCCCGCCCCGGACCATTTGGATTAATTGAGTCTCACCCGGTTATGCGCGTCCCACTGGGACATGTCGGAGAGAATCACGCGGTCGCCCTCGCGGAGGCCCTCGAGAATCTCGATAGTGCTCACCGAACTGCGACCGAGTTTGACGGGCACGCGCGTCGCGTCGTGACCGTCCGGGTCGAGCTTGAAAAGCCCGACGGTGCTCTCCGACTGGCCCTGCACCGGGCGACCGACGTAGAGGACATTGGCGAGCAGCTCGAGCTCGATGACGCCTTCCACCGTGAGATCAGGCCGTGCTCCTTTCGGCAAGGGACCTTCCAGCGCCACATCCACGGTCACGGTGCCGTTCTGGACTGCAGGATCAATGCGCGTCACCCGCCCGGAAACCGTGCCGTTGCGGGTGTCTATGACCGCCTTCTGGCCGTGGGCGATGTCCTTGGCCTGGGTTTCGACCACCCTGATCTCGGCTTTGAGTTTGGCCGGATCCGCCACGCGGGCGATGTTTGCGCCGGCGGCGAGTTGTTGGCCGACTTGAAGCGGATCGCGATCACCCAGGCGCTGGAGCACGCCGTCAATCCCGGCGCGGACCGTGAGTTCAGCCTGATGTTTGCGTTTGAGGGCCAGAAGGGCGCGGAATCTCTCCAACTCCGCCTGCTGCGCGGCGAGTTGCGCCTGGTGGTTTTGTTCCAAAATGATGAGGCGCTTCTGCTCCAACTCGCAGCGCAAGATCAATTGCTCGGATTTGGTGCGCGAGCGCAGCGCGGTGAGGCGGTCAACGAGCTTTTCGGCTTCGAGCTTGGTGTCTGCTTCCGCGTCCACCTTCGCGACCAGACACTCTGAGTTGAGTTGAGCCGCTTGGGCCACCTGGCTGAGACGGTCGCTTTCGAGCTGGACCTTGAGCTTGTTGGATTGAGCCTCGGCCGCTTTAAGCTGCCATTCGGCATCCAGGGCCGCTTGTTCGACTTCGGGATTGGCCAGTTCCACGAGGATGGTGTCCGCCTTGACCTCCGCGCCCGGGAGCACCCGGATGCGTTCGATGCGGCCCGGGGTCATGGCGGGAATCCAGTGAATCTCCTCTGGCACAAGGGTGCCGTTCCCGCGCACTTGCCGGAGCATTTCCCCTCGCTTGACGGTGTCCAACCAGACTTGCGCCCGGTCCACCGTCGGCGCGGCCGGCTTCAACCTGGCCAAGCCGAGCGTGATCGCAATGAGCACCACCAAACTCCCGGCGGAGTAAAGCAGGCGGCGCCGACGCCGCGCTCTGGCCGCATCTGGACGGGCAATATCCATATCACACGAGTGGTTCAATCGGCTGCGCGCCCTGCGCCCTGCCCAACCGACTCCAGTCCTCCAGAAGCTCTCGCTGATGTTGCCGCGCCCACTCCATCACCATCGAACGAGCCCGGCCCGGGGCATCGCCTTGGAGGACCTTCAGCGGGTTGATTCCCACCACGAGTTCGCTCTCTCCGTAAAAGGCGTGAAAATGGGCGACGAAAGGCTGGATGAACAACATCCGGATGACAATTCCATAGAATTTAGCAATGACAGGCATATCAACGGTTCGGTTAAGTTTTCGATTCATACATTCCAACTCACCCTCGTTGGAAACCCGCGTGCCTATTTGCAGTCCCCGTGCCAGCATCCTGAAATCGCGCAACCACTTGGTTTTCAAACATCCGAAGGCTGCCCGCCGATGAACCAGCTTGGCTGGGTATCCCACCGCTGGGATAAGGGCGTCCCGCAAGTGGGAAAACGTCGAGATGATCTTCGCTCGCACAAGACAACTCGCCGCTTCGCTCTGTCTTTGCCAAGCGCGAATGGACAGAAAATCCCCGAGTTTTTGCGGAGCTGGCCGCAGTTCTCATTTTGACTCAGGACACTGTCCGTTCCACGCATGTCGTCCCGGCTTCAGCCGGTTTCACCTGGCGACCGGCTGAAGCCGGGACTACATACTTGTCAAAATGAGAACTGCTGCGGAGCTGGGAAACGAGATTTACGCGAAAGTGTGAAACGTGGTAAGTTGTCGCCCGTAAGAGTACGCTTGACCGAACACGATTATGGAAACAGCAACCGTCATCCACGAAGGCGAATGCCAGACCGTGTGCCTCCCGAAAGGCTTTCACATCTCCACGCCCACGGTTGGCGTCCGTCACGAAGGCGAGGCGATTGTGTTGGAGCCGTTGAAACCGAAAACCTGGCCCGAAGGCTTCTTTGATTCGATTCACATCACCGACCCGGCATTTTCGCGGCCCGACCAGGGACAACTGCCCCCCGCAAAACCTTTTTAGGCTGCCGCCATGACCCACCTGCTCGATACTGACACCTGCATCGGCGTGCTCCGCCAGCGACCGGGCCTGGTGCAACGGTTGAGCCAGGTCGCGCCGACGGATTGTGCCGTCTCCATGGTCACGGTCTATGAACCTAATTCCGGTAGTTCAAACCGCGAAACACGCCAACTACGCTAAAGGAGAATTCGTTAAGCCAACGTGCGTCTTCACCCGGTAAGTGAGTGGCGCATTCTTCAGAATCTTATCGGCTTTAGCGTGGTTCGCGTGTTTCGCGGCTCCAACTGCTCTTTCTAATGAATTATTTTGCGGGCTGGCAAAGGCGCAAGACCTGGCGAAAGAACGGCCGAAGGTGGAGCGATTTGTTTCCGCCATCGCTGAAGTGCCGCTCGACCGTGCGGGCGCGGAGGCCGCCGCGAACATTCGCGCGGAACTGGAGCTCCAGGGTGCGTCCATCGGGCCTTACGACTTGCTCATCGCCGGGCAGGCAGTCCCCGGTAGCCTCACGCTCGTCACCAACAACGGTCGCGAGTTCCAGCGGGTCAGCGGACTGAAACTGGAATCGTGGCCGTGAAAGAAATCTGTGACGAAGCAGCCTTGAAAAAGGGGATGGAAGAAAGGTCCCGCGAGTTTCCGGAGAAGGGAAATGAGATTTACGTGACGATGTGAAGGCCGTGCGGGCGTCCGGCCTGCCGCGCCCGGCGAACCGAGCCAAAACGCTTTTCATTCCGGCCAGGTTTTCCCAACTCAGGGAATGACAAAGAAAGCTGCCGCGAAACCTTTCACCCGCCCGCCGAACACACTGGAACGCCCCGACGACGACCTGCCGCGACGGTGCGCGAGCACGGCGGGAGCGGCGAATCGCTTCCTCATCAAGGCACGGCAGGAAATGGCCAGTCTCAATCCACTTTGAATCCGGCAGGACGGCTGGCAATATGCCCGCGAGATGATTGAACCGATGAACATCAGGAACACCATCGCGGCGATCAATCAGATGCAAACCGACATGACCTTCGATCTTTCCAAGATTCTGCAAGGCAAGCGCGACTTCCGGCAACGCCTCGCCGCCCGGCCCATTGAGGAAAAGCTGGCCCTGCTGGATGCCCTGCGCCCGGCGCGATCCGTGCCGGACCCGGGCGTTTTGCGTGAAGAGCCTCTGTCGTATCGAGTGCAAGGGAAACCACCGGAATGAAACCGAACCGCGCAGAACTGCCGCAATCCGGATTCGGTGGCTGGGCGCAGACACCCCGGCTTGAGAAACTGCACTGCGACTTCGAACGCGTCCTGGCCGAAGCTAAACTGCACGAGCGCCCCGACTACGAAGCGGCGAACCGCTTCCTCATCAAGGCACGGCGGGAATGGGTGAACTTGTTTGCCTGTTAAAACCTCGGCACAATCAAACCATGAGCGACCAACCAAATACGCAGCCAATGCGCGAGCGGTTGACCAAGCTCTTTGAGTTTCTCAAGGCATACACAGACCTTCGCTTCCCGCCTGTTCGCAACATCGCTCAACAGCCGCGGTCGCTCTGGCTGAAAGACCTTCCGTCGCATCCGTCGGTTGAACTGTTTCGAGACGTTGGCAAATCGGAAGAAGAGATTCGGGACAGCGACATCGTGCTGCGGCTGACGCGACCCGTCATCACGCAGTGCCCGCCGCCGCCTCCGGCGTTGGCGGAATGGTTGAGACCGGGCTGGCGGGAACTTCCCGGCTCGGTTGAAATCCAGCCGACACGAAACGCGGCGGACAGAGAAGGCAGAACGATTATTGAGCGGTTCGACGCAGATTCGCGCCGTCCTTCACTGCTCCGGGCTTGGCAGCAGCAGCGTGAACAGTGGGTGACGAACGAGCAACCCGCTCGCCAATCGCTGGCGTTCTTCCAAACCGTTTACGAGTGGTATGGAGTTCAAGAGCGTGAAGGCGAGCGCATGGAGTTGCTGGTTGGCGACGGCTTGTTGCAGTGCGTCCCGGAAATCGGTGAAAAGTTTCGCCATCCGGTGCTTCTTCAGAAGTTGGAACTCGAATTCTACCCCGAAAAGCGCCAGCCGCAGTTTGTTTTCCGAAAGCGAGAGCAACAGCCGGAGCTTTATATGGAATTTCTCCGTGTCCTGCCGGGAGTGAACGCGCAACAGCTTGCGCGTTGCGCTGACGAGTTGAAGAAAGCGGAATTCGCGCCGATGGGCGGTGACGATACTGACGGTTTCTTGCGCCGGCTAATCCAAGGGCTGTTCCCGAGCAGCGGCAGAGTGGCAGAGGAGGAACAAAGTGAGGCTTCTTCTCGCTCAGACTTGTTCAATCAGCCGCGAGCTACACCAGACCAGAGCGCTCCTGTCATTCACCGCCAGCCAGCCATCTTCATGCGACAGCGGCGAACTGGGCCGGCAAACATTTTCGATTTAGTCTTGGAGGACATCGCCAACCGCGAAATCTTTCCCTCGTCCTTGCTGCAAATCCTCGGACTGGAGGCGTGCGGCCCTGTCTCGGCTGAGGTTCATTCCGGCGGGCAGAGTTTTGGCAACGAGGATGATGAAGTGCTCTTGAGCAAGCCCGCCAATCGCGAGCAACTCGAAATCGCCAAGCAACTCATGCGACGCGATTGTGTGCTCGTGCAAGGGCCGCCTGGCACAGGCAAAACTCACACGATTGCAAACCTGCTCGGCCACCTGCTCTCGCAGGGTAAGCGTGTGCTTGTCACTGCCCACACACCCAAGGCGCTGCGCGTGCTTCGTCAGAAAGTTGTCGAGCCGCTCCAACCGCTTTGCATCAGCGTCCTTCACAACGACAAACAGAGCCAGGAGGAACTCCAAGCGTCCGTTCGCAAGATTCACGTTCGCCTCAGCGAAGATGAGCGTCTGTTGGAACGAGACGCAAACCTTTGCTCGTGGGAGCGAAAGCGCATTCTGGATGCCTTGCGTAGTGCGCGCGAGAAGCTTCTCGACGCGCGGCAGGATGAAATCCGCGATGTCGTGTTTGGTGGAAAATCCATGCGGCCAATTGTCGCGGCCAGGCGCGTCAAGGAAGGCGTCGGAACAGACGACTGGATTCCTAGCCCGGTGAGTTTGGGCGCGAGCCTGCCGCTATCGCACCCAGAAGTCGCGGCGCTCTACCAAACCAACGCTCGCGTTTCTCTCGATGACGAGCGCGAACTCGCTGGCTACCGACCGGATTTGTCCAGGTTGCCAACCCCAAACCAATTCAGAAACGCAGTTGAGGAGTTGGTTGCGTTGGGCGAACAAAACCTTCGGCTTCGTGAGGAGCTTTGGGATTCCGCGCTTGAGCCTGACGAACTCGCGGAGTTTGATCGGATGCTGGAATTCGCCAGCAAGACGATTGAGTTTCTGCGTGAGAGCGCGCCGTGGCAACTGCTGGCTGTCCAAGCTGGTCGCGATGGCGACATCGCTCGCCGTGAATGGGAATCTTTGGTGGAGAAAATCCAAACGACATGGCGTGAGGTCTATGAGTGCCACGCTCTTGTCATAGAACATGGTCCAGAGATTTCCGACCCGCGCCCGCCACACGAACTGCTGGCGATGGTCGAGGAAATTATCCAGCACAAGGACGCAGGCAATTCGTTCGGCCTGCTCACGAAGCTTACGAAGCGGCACTGGTTCGAGTTCAAGGAAAAGGTTCGCGTTGGCCGCCGCGCTTTGGAACTGAATGACGCCACTCACTTGCGTGCAGTGCGGGCGCTCCTGCGGATGCGACAGCTTCGCTCCGAATTGGTTGAACGATGGGAGCGCCAAATGGCGTGTCAGGGCGGTCTCGCATGTTCCGAATTGGGCGAACGACCAGAGCAGGTCTGCAAACAGTTCGTGCCGCAAATCCAACTCTGCTTGGAATGGCACACGTCCACTTGGCAGCCCCTGGAAAATCAATTTCAGCAACTTGGTTTTCAGTGTGCCGCATTTCTGGACTCCACTGCGCCGGAAGCAGGAGACAACGCCGAGCTTCGCCGGATTCGTAGTGCGGTGCTTGGCGACCTCGGCCCGATTCTCCAATCGCGAAGCGGTTGGTTGAGACACAAACGACTGCTTGCGACATTGCGCGCATGGCACGACCAAGTTCCGGAATCAGACGGCGCAGAAGCACAGGCAACACAACGATTGCGACAGGCGATCCGTGATGCTTCCCCAACGAGCTACCAATCGGCTCACGAAGAATTGACGCGACTGAAAAATCTGGAATCCGATTTGGCCCGGCGGCGTGAACTGCTGGAACGAATGGCGCAGACTGCGCCAGCGTGGAAATCAGCAATCGAAAATCGTGTCGCGCAGCATAGCGGCTCGCAACCGGCGGGCGACCCGCACCCAGCTTGGGAATGGCGGCAGCTTCACGATGAACTGGAGAGACGGGCAAGCGTTTCCATCAATCAGTTGCAGCAACAAATCGAGCGCCTCGGACAGCAGCTTCTCGAAGTCACCGCTCAACTTGTCGAGAAACAAACGTGGCTGAACCAAATCCGGCAAACTTCCAGTGCGCAGAAGCGGGCATTGGGTGCGTATGCCGAAGCGCGAAAAAGGCTGACCAAGTCGCACAAGGGCGTTCGCGACGCCGAATTTCTGGAAACAGCACGGAGAGAAATGGCGACCGCAAAGGACGCCGTGCCGGTATGGATCATGCCTCTTGCTGAAGCCGCCGAGACATTCGATCCGCGTAAGACGAGGTTCGATGTCGTCATTATTGATGAAGCCAGCCAATGTGATCCGACGGGGCTGTTCGCGCTCTACTTGGGACACCAGACCATTATCGTTGGAGACGACGAGCAGGTTACGCCCATAGCGGTTGGGGTGGACATGCAAGAGGTCACGAATCTCATCAAGATTCATCTCGACGGCATAGACCTAAAAGCATTCTTCGACGGAACGACCTCCGTTTACGAACTCGCTCAAATTGCCTTCAGTGGCGTGATTCGGCTGACGGAACATTTTCGCTGCGCGCCGAATATCATCGCGTTCAGCAACGATCTTTCCTACAAAGGAGAAATCAAAGCACTGCGCGAAGCTTCCTCAATTCCGCTCACACCGCACGTCGTTTTTCACCGAGTTCCAAGTGGTCGCGACCGGGGCGACAACGTGAACGAAGTCGAAGCAGAAACAGTCGCATCGCTGATTTGCGCAGCCATCGAGCAACCGGAATTCGCGGTGAATCACGAACGGGAATGCTCCAGCTTTGGCGTCGTCTCGCTCGTTGGCGACAAGCAGGCGTTGCGCATAGACGCAATCCTGCGGCAGCGTCTTGAGCCTGCCGAGTATCGCCGTCGCCAGATTCTCTGTGGCGACTCCGCGCAATTTCAAGGTGACGAGCGCGATGTAATGTTCCTTTCGGTGGTTGATTCTCCGCCGGCACAACCGCCGCTTTCGATGCGTCAAGAAGGGCCGAAGAAGATTTTCAAAAAGCGCTTCAACGTCGCGGCAAGCCGCGCCCGTAACCAGATGTGGATTGTCCACAGCCTGAATCACGAAACCGATTTGCAGGTCGGTGACTATCGCCGCCGCCTCATCGAACACGCGCTCGACCCCAACGCGTGGGAACGCGAGTTGCAAAAACGGCTGGCTCGGACAGACCCGCGCTCAAAAGAATTCCAGGGAGTCGTTCTGCGGCGGCTGATGGAGCAACGATACAACGTGACGCCGGAGTTTCCAGCCGGCGCTTATTCAATTGACCTCGTTGTGACCGGAAATGGCAAGCGATTGGCAATCGAGTGCGACGGCGAACAATTTCACGGCTCGGAGAAACTTCAGGAAGACCTCGAACGCCAAGCGATTCTCGAACGACTCGGTTGGACATTTGTTCGCATTCGCGGAAGCCTTTTCTTCCGCGATGAAGACCGCGCCTTGCAGCCAGTGTTTCGGCGCTTGCAGGAATTGAATATCACACCGGAGCTCGTGACGAGTTCGACACCGGCAGCGCAACCGCAGGCTGAGGTTGTGGAGCGAGTTGTTCGCCGCGCTGAGGAATTGAGGCGTCTATGGCATCCTGAAAATGACCATTGATCCACGACTCCAGCGCATCGTCGCGGCCCAGCCTTATCCGCTGTTGTTGGCCACCATCAGCGGCGCGCACCTTTACGGATTTGGGTGTGAATCCGGGAGCGACACCTCACCCCACCCTCGCCGATCGAAGTGTTCAGCCCCACAACCCTCACCCTGCCTGCGGCCACCCTCTCCCGCTCCCGCGGGCGAGGGACTCGGTCGAAGCGGAGAGCGTATGCGGCGCGGACGCGCAAGGCCAAGCGATGGGCGGCGCGGCTGATGAAGTCCGTCCGCGCTGTGCTGGCGGTGCGTCCCGAGGCCGACCCGGACAATGTGCGGCACCCGCTCATTTTGCTGGAGCATCCGCCGCTCGAAAGGTTGAGGAGAAGTCTGACCCGTGGCCGCGCCCTCGCTCAACGCAAGTGAACTTCGTTTCCAGCGCGCGCTGTTGCGGCGCAAGGTGCGCTTCATGGTGGTGGGGTTGCGGCCAGCAAGGTTGCTGCCCGGCGCGGAACGAGGAAGCCTTCGTCGCCAAGGAAGCGCGAGCCTTCGCGATAACCATTGGACGAGGCGTGACCGGTCAGTTGATCGGCAATCGCAGCGTCGCGATACAACCGCCACCTTCCGCCTTGGTCTGAAGCGACAGACTGCCGCCGTGAGCCTCGGCAATCTGCCGGCTCAGGGTCAGCCCAATCCCCGTGCCGCCCGGCTTGGTCGTGAAGAATGGCACAAAGAGGTTGGTGGTGTTGGAAAGCCCTGGACCTTCATCTTCCACCGTAATCTCGACGTAGCCCGGAACCTTCTTCCAACCGAGCCGGACTTCTCCTTTGGTCTGAAGCGACGCATCCACCGCGTTCCG
>CAYHFE010000001.1:0-27790 GCA_964355375.1 uncultured Verrucomicrobiota bacterium | reverse complement strand
TTGATGGGCGCCAGCGAGTTGTTGAGTTCGTGTCCCAGGACCCGCAACAGACCCTGCCACGCTTGTCGCTCCTCTTCGCGCAAGGCCCGGCTCAGGTCCGATAAGACCAGCAACTGGTGCGGCAAGCCTCCTTGACGGAATGAACTCCGCCGCATCCCCCACCGACCCATCGCGCCGGGGAAAGTTCGTTGAAATGTCCGCGCCGGTTCACCCTCGAGGCAGTCGGCCAGGCCCACCTCGGCGGCGGTCCGGTCGAGCAGACGTTCCATAGGCTGGGCCAGCAGGCGCTCGCCCGCTCGATTGACCAACCTCAGACGCTGTTGATCATCGAAGGCAAACACGGCGAGATTGATCTCCTCCATGACCGTCCGCAGGAGGGCCGTGGCTTCCAGGGCGCCGAGGCGCTGATGTTTCAGCGTGTCGCTCAAGGCATTGACTTCGAGCAGCACCTCACCGAGCGGATCACCTTGCCGGGCACCGCGGCCCCGGAACGAGAAGTCCTCCTCCCGCAGCGCGGCAAGAAGATTGGACAAGGTCTGGAGCGGTCGAATGACGCGCTGACGCGTCGCGAACGCGAAACCCAGCCACGCCGCCAACAGGAACCCGGCGAGCGTCCACTGGGTGAGGGAAGTCCATTCCGTGTGCCAGGTCAGGACGAGGGCGACGACCATGGCTGGCAGACCCGACAGCCAGACGAGCAGCATGACGTGGCGATCGTGGGTGAGGCGTTGCTTCACGCTTGGTTCACAATCCGTGCTTCTCCAGCCGCCGATAAAAAGCGCTTCGGCTGAGCCCGAGTGCCTCGGCGGCCCGGGTCGCATGGCCCTCAAAACGAGCCAGCGTCTTTTTGATAAGGAACCGCTCCACCTCTTCGAGATCCATGTCTTCGATTCGACTCGGGCTGTTGCCCGCGGATCTCAAGCCCAGGTCTGACGGTTTGATCATCCCTCCTTGCGCCATCAAGGCCGCGCGCTCGACGGCGTGATCCAGCTCGCGCACATTCCCCGGCCAGGAGTGTTCCTGGAGCAGTTGGAGCGCGGCCGGTTCAAAGCCGACGAGATCCTTGCGATACCGCCGGGCGTGTTGCCCGACGAAATGGATCGCCAACAAGGGAATGTCCTCACGCCGGTCGCGCAAAGGTGGAAGGTCTATCTCCACGGTGTTCAGGCGGAAGAGCAGATCCTGGCGAAACCGGCCCGCAGTCACGTCTCGCCTCAAGTCGGCATTCGTCGCCGAGAGGATGCGAACGTCGGCCTGCAGGGTCCGGGACGAGCCCACTCTTTCGAACTCGCCCCTCTCCAGGACGCGCAGGAGTTTGGATTGCTGGTTGAGCGGGATGTTGGCGATCTCGTCGAGGAACAAGGTGCCATTGTCCGCCAGTTCGAATCGCCCCACGCGGTCGGTTTTGGCATCGGTGAAGGCGCCTTTGACATGGCCAAACAATTCACTCTCAAACACGGTCTCGGATAACCCGCCCATGTTGACCGTGATGAAGGGTTTGGTGGACCGTGCGGAAACGGCGTGAAGGGCTTGCGCGACGACGCCCTTGCCCGTGCCGTTCTCGCCGGTGATCAGGATGTTGGCCTCGGAGGGGCCGACGCGGTTGATCAGCTCCATCACCGGACGCATGACGGCCGACTGGGCAATCAACGTCGGCCCTGGCGCGCTGCGGAGAACTTCATTCTCCGCCTCCAACCGACGTCCCCGCCGCAGCGCCCGGCACAGCTCGGTCTGAGTGCGGAGGATCGTCAACAACCGTTCGTTGTCCCAGGGTTTCTGGACAAAATCCCGCGCGCCGCGCCGCATGGCGTCCACGGCCAGCTCGATGTTGGCCCAGGCGGTCATGACAATCACCGGCAGCGTGCCGTCAAACGCCTGGAGCCGGCCCAGGAGATCCAGGCCTTCCGTGCCGGAAGTCGTGTCGCGGGCGTAGTTCAGGTCAATGAGCGCGGCATCGAAAACCGTCTCCTCGATGGCCTCGAGAGCGCCGGCCGGAGAGTTCACGGCCACGGAGCGATAGCCTTCGCCTTTCAAGAGCAAACGCAGCGCCGTCAGCACATCCTCCTGGTCATCGGCGATCAGCACGCGAGCCGTGTTGGCATCACTCGCTTTCATTTCATGCAAGCGGCCTAGCTTAGGAATCGCGTGGACCGATGTCGAGAACCGATGCCTGACTCGAGCCCATTTGTGCGCATCTCCGAATGAGGACGGCCCGGGCACCGCAGTCTTCTCCTTCCCCCGCGGCGAGAGAGCCCAAAAGGAACTTCTCCGGGTCGTTCAGGTCCTCAACGGAATGGAAGGCTCCCGGCAAGGTGAAGCTCGCCTCGGCCCCAGAGGGGCTGAAGAAATTAGCCAGGTGCCAGCGAGTCCTCGAGCGCGGCGCCTGGTCGGGCACGGTATCGTTTGCGCCCGGGAAGGGCGCGCGGATCACGGGTGGCCCAGGAAAACGTTCCACCTCGGCACCTGACCTCCCCTTCCGCTCTTCGAATCGGGGATCGCAGGCCACCCACGGATCCATCGCCCCGTCCGGGGCGAAGAGCTGCCTGACGCCGGGACCGGGGGCGGCACTCGCCGACTCATTGGCCCCCGGCTATTCTCCTTCGCTCCTTTCAGGGCGAGCCCCGGGGCTCTTTCTCGGGAGAGCTCCCCCCGAGCCTTGCCAATTTGCCAGCCCTTCCTCCCGGGTGGGCCCGGTGCTGGAGGCCTCTCCTTTTCAGGTCACGGACAACTTCTCAAAACCCTCCTCGATGAAGGTGGTGTTCTGAATGCGAGCCAGCCGGGCGTAGAGGCCATCCAGGGCGATCAACTGCTCATGATTTCCTTGTTCGATGATCTGGCCCTGACGCATGACCAGGATCTGGTCGGCGTGGCGAATCGTGCTCAGGCGATGGGCGATGACGAAGCTGGTCCGGTTGGTCATCAGTCGTTCCAACGCCTCCTGAATCAGTTTCTCGGTGGCGGTATCGACACTGGCCGTCGCTTCGTCCAGAATCAGGACCGGCGCGTTTTTCAGGAGGGCGCGCGCGATGCTGACGCGTTGCTTCTCGCCCACGCTCAATTTCACCCCCCGCTCTCCGACGCGGGAATCGTATCCTTCGGGCAACCGGGCGATGAACTCGTGGCAATTGGCCGCGCGCGCCGCCGCCCAGAGTTCCTCGTCGCCCGCGTCGAGCTTGCCGTAAAGGATGTTTTCCCGCACGGTGCCGTTGAAGAGGAAGGCTTCCTGGCTGACGATGCCAATCTGAGCGCGCAACGATTCGAGCGAAACCCGGCTGATGTCCTGTCCGTCAATGGAAATCCCGCCGGCAGTCAATTCATAGAACGCCGCCAGCAAATTCACCAGGGTCGATTTGCCCGCCCCGGTGGGCCCGACCAGAGCAATCATTTCACCGGCCCGCGCGTGCAAGGAAATGTTCTTCAGGGCGACTCGGTCCGGGGTGTAGTGGAAGGCGACGCGATCGTAAATCACTTCGCCGCGCACCGGCGTCCTCAAACCGGCAACCGGTGTCGAATCGAGGACGGGCCTTTCCACCGGCGCATCGAGAATATCAAAGACCCGCTCGCCCGACGCCCGGGCGGCCTGGAGCATTTGGTTGAGGCCATGCAGCCGCGCGACCGGCTCATAAAACAAGGCGAGGTAAAAGAGGAAGCCGATCAATTCGCCCAGCGTCATCGTTCCCGCCAAGACCAGCCCGCCGCCAAACCACAGCACCAGCCCCATGCCCAGGGCGGCCGCGAAACTCATGGCCGGCGAATACATGGCCCACACCCGCATCACCCCCAGCGTGCCCTCGCGCAACTCATCGGCCCGGGCTGCGAAACGTGTGTCCTCGTGGTCGTGCCGGCCAAACGCCTTGATCTGACGGATGCCCTGCAAGTTGTCCATCAACAAGGCATTCATGGCGCTGGCGGCCTCGCGCTGCGCCCGATAGCGGCGATGGGCGGTGGTCGTGTACCAAATCGCACCGCCCGCCAGCAGCGGCAGCGGCACCAGCGCGACGGCCGCCAATATGGGTTGGGTGTAAAACAAGATCACCATCACCCCCACGAGACCCAGAATGGCCACGGTGCCTTGCTCGGTGCCGTCGATCAACACCCGCTCGACCGAATTGACGTCTTCGATGACCCGCGTCATCAGATCACCGGAGGCGCGCTGGTCGAAGTAGTGGACCGGCAAACGTTGCAGGCGCGCATAAACATCCCGGCGCATGTCGAAGATGACGTTTTGCTCGAAGGTGTTATTGATGCGAATGCGAAGGCTGTTGAACAAGTCGCGCAAGAGGAACGCTCCCAAAAGTGCGAGCATGGTCGGGCCGAGCAGATGCGCCTGCTTCTGTCCGATCACGTCATCGATGACGAATTGCGTGAGCTTGGGATAGGCGAATGAGAACACCAAAGAGAGGACCGCGCAGGTCACGGTACCAAACGCCATCAGCCGGTAAGGCCAGAGATACACCGCCACTCGGCGGAGGATCTCCATCGTCGAACGCGACCGGGCGGTCAGCGTCGCATCACCGCGAGCGGAGTTGTGTGCAGCATGGGCCACAAATCAATTTAATCCGAGGCCCCTCTCTTTGAACATGCATTTCTCGACCCCGCGGCCTTCCGGTTCAAGCGCTTACCAAGAAAAGACGTGCTTTTCTTGGATCGATCGCTCAACATGCCAGTCACGTGCGTCCTCTCGCTAACACCAAAGATCCGGTGGCGGTTCAATCGGAAGTCCAAGCCGCCTATTTGGCCATGTATCCAGAGGCGGACCTCTCCTTTGTCTCGAAAGCCTTTGAGTGGGCGACCGATTGCTTCATTGGCCACTACCGCGACTACCAACCGATCGATGCGCGATACCATGATTTCGAGCATACACTGCAAGGCACTCTGTGCATGGTGCGGCTGCTCCAGGGCCGTCATTTGGCCGGCGCCCAGCCCGTGTTGACCGAGAGGATGTTCAAGCTTGGTTTGCTCGCGATTCTCCTCCATGACACCGGCTATCTGAAACAGAAGGGCGATAATGAAGGGACGGGCGCGAAGTACACCGCAATTCATGTGGACCGGAGTGCCGAACTCGCGGCCACGCTGCTGGCCGAGAAGGGTTTCATTCCCAAAGATCTCCGGTCGGTGCAGAACATGATCCACTGCACGGGGGTCAACACGGATCTCCAATCCATACCGTTTCAGGATGATCTCGAATGTTCGACTGGATTCGCCCTCGGGACAGCCGATTTGCTCGGGCAGATGGCGGCGGATGATTACTTGGAGAAGCTGCCAATCCTTTATCAAGAGTTTGCCGAGGCACACCGGCACAGCGGCGGGCCCACGCCCAAAGCCATGCTTTTTCGTTCCCCCGAAGACCTCCTCCAAAACACCCCGGTCTTCTGGGAGAAATACGTTCAACCAAAAATCAAACGGGATTTTCAGGGTTTGTATCTCTTCCTCAGCGAGCCCTATCCCGACGGTCCCAACGGTTACCTCGAGCTGATCGAGGCCAACCTGAATCGCTTGCAACGCCAGTTGCACCTAACCGAACGCTTCGGAGCCTGACCCTGCATGGGCCGTTCGAGCCCATCGGTCCTTCTTTTCCCTTTCCAAGCCGCGCGTCACCGCTAATTTCTGCTCATGCCGCGAGACTATGTGCTGGAATCATTCCGCGCTCCGCTCGATTTGAAGATCGATTATGCTCGTGAGTTGAATGAGCAGCAACATGCGGCCGTGACGGCGGTGCCCCACCCGGCGCTGGTCATCGCCGGGGCCGGGGCCGGTAAAACCCGGACCCTCATTTATCGGGTGGCTTTCCTTCTCGAACAAGGCGTTCCGCCCGAGCGCATCTTGCTGCTCACCTTCACGAACAAGGCCGCCAAGGAAATGATGCACCGGGTCAGCGATGTCCTGGGCGGCGACATTTCCCCGCTCTGGGGCGGCACCTTTCACTCCATTGGCAGCCGCATTCTGCGCCAGCACGCCGATCGACTCGGATACCGTCCCGACTTCACCATCTTGGATCGCGAGGACACGAACGACTTGCTGAAGGCGTGCCTCGACGACGCCGAGATTGACGTCAAAGCCACGCGCTTTCCCAAGGCCAGCGTCCTGGCCGACATCTTCTCCCTCGCGGCCAACATGGACCAACCGGTGGCGCAGATTACCGCAGAGATGTTTAGCTACTTCGTCGGCCTCGTCTCCGATATTGAACTGATTCACCAACACTTTGCCGCCCGCAAGCGTCGGACGAATGTCATGGATTTCGACGATTTGCTGGTCCTCTGGCTGAAACTCCTGCGCGATCACGAGGACTTGCGGGATCAATACCAGCGGCGCTTTCAATTCATCCTGGTGGACGAGTATCAGGACACGAATCAACTGCAGTGCGATTTGATCGATCTCCTGGCGGCCCGGCATCGGAACGTCATGGCCGTGGGCGACGACGCCCAGAGCATCTATTCCTGGCGCGGCGCGAACTTTAAGAACATCCTCGAGTTTCCCCAGCGCTACCCGAATGCCCAGATCTACAAGATCGAAACCAACTATCGCAGCACCCCCGAAATCCTCGCTCTGGCCAACGCCGCGATCGCACCTAACGTCAATCAGTTCGCCAAAATCCTCACGCCGGCCCGCCCTTCGGGCATCAAGCCCGTCCTCGTGACCTGCGGAGACGCCGGCGAGCAGGCCTCGTTCGTCGCCCAGCACGCGCTCGAATTGCGGGATCAAGGTATCCAGCTCAATGACATGGCGGTCCTCTATCGGTCCCACTTTCACGCCATGGAGCTTCAGATGGAACTGACCCGCCGCAATATCCCCTTCTCCATCACGAGCGGCGTGCGCTTTTTCGATCAGGCCCATGTCAAGGACGTGACCGCGTCTCTCAAGTTCGTCTTCAACCCGCAGGACGAGCTCTCCTTCAAGAGGCTGGTTCGCCTCCTCCCGGGCATCGGCGGCAAAGGCGCCGACAAATTGTGGCGAGCTTTCTCGGCTACCCATGCGACCGACGCCGGACCATCCCCCGAGACCGCCGCAGATCCGCCGGCCCAGGTCCCGTCGGACCCTCCGACCCCGGCTCGCCGCCCCATCTTGGCCATCGCCTTGCAGGCTTGCGCCCAGATGGCGCCGGCCAAATCCGCCACTGCCTGGGCCCAGTTCACGGCGACGATCAGCCAGCTCGAATCCCTTCCGGCCAGCGGTTCCGTCTCCGAGATGATCGCCCTGGTTCTCGAGGCTGGCTACGAGGATTATCTGCAGGAAACGTATCCGAATTACCGCCAGCGCTTGGAGGACCTTCACCAACTCGTCTCATTCGCTCAACAGTTCAAGAGCGTCGCGGAGTTTCTCTCGCAACTGGCTCTGCTCTCGAATCTCGAGTCCGACCAGGATCGGCCCGTCACCCGCGACGACGAACAGATCCGGCTTTCCACCATCCATCAGGCCAAAGGGCTCGAATTCAAGGTGGTGTTCCTCATCATGCTTTGTGACGGATTGTTCCCCTCCAAACGTTCGCTCGAGAGGCCCGAATCCGAGGAAGAGGAACGCCGCCTCTTCTACGTGGCGTTGACCCGAGCCAAGGATGAGCTCTACCTCAGCTACCCTTTGATCCGCCTCGCCGGAGGGATTTCCGCCGACATCATGCAGCATCCGTCCCGGTTCATCCAAGGCCTTTCCAAAGAGCTGGTTGATGAGTGGAATCTGGTTTCATCGAATCCATTTCGCTAAACGTGCCAGTTCCTCCTCCGGAGTTGTGGGCTCGGTGGGGCGAGACTCCGTCGAGCCCTGACTTTTCTGACGGCCACGATTTCAGGGCTCGACGGAATCTCCCCCAGGTTCACGGCCAGTCACCTGCGCCCCGCGACCGCCAGAGGAGTCGCTTCAGGGCAGGTGTCTTCTCACTTCAACCCCCAAATCTCAGAATCGATGCCTCTCGAGGTGACCCCAAACCCGCCCCCGGCCTCGTCTCGAACGAGCAAGAACGTGCGCATGTCCGGCCGGAGATGGGCGATCCGCTCGTGGCCGGGCACCCCCCAAGTCAACAAGGCGGTTGACAATGCGTCCGTCTCCGTGGCCGACGGCAAGACCACCGCCGCGAGCATCCCCCCAATCGCCGGATGACCGGTGCGAGGATCTAAAACATGGCCGTAAGTCTTGCCGTCCTCGGTGAAGCTCCGACCATGCGGCGCCGAAACCGACATCGATTCATCGTTCAAGGAGACGATCGCCCGCACCGCCGCCGATTCGGCTGCGGCCAAGTCCGTCCTATCCTGTGGGGAATCGCCCGGCGCCGGAAGCGGGGGATATTCGATCGCGGCCTTCCAGCCTGCCGCATCCGGTGGCGCCCCGATCGCGCAGACGGTACTGGTCCCTCCCTGCACCACCGCGCTGGTCACCCCGGCTTCGCGCAAGATGTCGGCGGCCCGTTCGACGGCATAGCCCTTGCCGATCGCGCCCAGGTCCAACATCATTCCCTCCTCCTCGAACTTAACGGTGAAGCGTTCCTCGTCCAAGGTCACCTTGTCCATGCCCACCTTGGCGCGCGCCGCGGTGATTTGTTCAGCAGTCGGCCGGTGTCCACCCCCACCCATGAATCCCCAGCAGCGCACGAGCGGGGCGATGGTGATGTCAAAAGTGCCCACGCTTTCGTCATACAAGCGCCGGGCATGTTGCAGCAGGCGAAACACCGCGGGCTCCACCCGCACGGGAGCACGGGCCGCCCCGGCGTTGACCGCGCTGATCTGACTCGCGGGTCGATACAAGCTGAGCTGCTCTTCGAGCCGTGTGATTTCATCGAGCGCCTCTTCTCCGGCGGCGCGCAGCGCGACGGGACGATGGCCGTGCAGGACGATCTCGAAGCGGGTCGCCATGGCCAGACGGGCCAGCGCTACGGTTTCCATGGGGCGAAAAAAAAGGGCTCCGCTCGTTGGCCCAAGCGGAACCCCCTGGAAAAAGGCGACGACGCTGCTTTTACGACGGCGGCAATGAGCCGTAGGTGAGTCTCATTTCCTTGCCGTCGCCGGTCGTGACCTTGCGCGTCTTTTCATCGAACAGGCAGACGGTCCGCAACCTTTCGGAAATTTCCGCGAGAGAAATCACGGTCTGAACCCTGATCGCCAGGTCGATCCCCGCGTTCGGCTGTTTGCCGTTGCGGATGCAATCAAACCAATTCTTCTCATGCACCCTAATGTCCTCGTGCTGGAGCCCGGACAGCCTCTCGGCATCCACGTCCTCTGAGAACTCTCGCTCCGGCACCAATTCCACGCTCCGGCCCCCTTCGTCCAGGTTGAGGGTGGCTTTGTGGCCATAGATCACAAAACCCGGGCTCTTGGCGTTGACCGTGCTGCTGGTGACCGTGACCATGTAACCGCTCGGGAACTCGGCGACCAACTGGACATGCTCCGGCACATCCCGCTCGGGTGTTCCCGGGGTGAGACGATCGGTGTGGACATTCTTGGTTCCGATGCTCATGACGCGGACCGGGAATTCCGGATTGCCGCTTGCCAGCATCAACGGATGCAAACGATGCGGCACGAGATCGCTCAGCAAACCGCCGCAGTACGGATAATACTTGCGCCAACGATGGAATTGGTCCGCGCTGAAAGGCCGCTTGGAGACGGGACCCAGCCAGCGATCCCAGTCGATGTTTTGCGCGGTGCTTTCCGGCTCAATGGTGTAGTTCCATTCGCCTTTTGGTTTGTTGCGGCAGTAATAGCCCTGACCCCATACCAATGGGCCAATCTTCCCCGCTCGGATCATCTCGCCCGCCTTGTGCCAGCCGGCGGCTGAGCAACCCTGGGAGCCAATCTGGAAAACCCGCCCGGTCTTCTTGACCGTGTCGTAAACGCGGAACGCTTCATCCAGATAGCGGGTCATCGGCTTCTCGCAATAGACATGCTTGCCCGATTGCATGGCGTCGATGCTGATCTCGGCGTGGCACGGATCGTGGGTGGCCACCACGACGGCATCGATATCTTTTCGTTCGAGGAGTTTCCGGTGATCCAGAAAGATGTCCGAATCTTTCAGACCGGCCTTTTCCTTGGCCCAATCCCGGCGCTTGTTGAACAAATCGCAAGCCGCCGCGACCACCACGTTGTTGGCGGAGGCGTTCCTGTGAATTCCGTCGAAATGGTCCTTGCCGATGCCCACGCCGATGCCGATGACCGCCACGCCGATCCGATCATTCGCCCCGATGACCCGGCCCGTTGACGGCGCGGTATTCTGGCCATAAACCGGCGTCTTGAACACGTTGGACGCGGCCACTGCCGTCGCGACGACCGCCGTTTTCTTGATAAAGTCCCGGCGTGTCTTCCCGCCGGCCGTAGGTAAATTGCTATTTTGTTCCATATACAAATCCGTGTTGTCTCACTTGTTGCGAGGTGATTTTGCCAGCTTACTCCCGAATAATTGAGGGTCAATCACGAAGATTCGACCCGCCGGAAGTTGATTTTCTTCAATAAAAAAGCCAAAGTCCTCCCGGCCTCTCCCAGCCGCAGACGCGGCCGTTGGCCGAGTCCCGGCCACGGAAAACCGGGGCCGATCGCTCGGACTGAAAAACAGAATCGCCCATTATGCCAAATCCCTGGACCGGTCGCGGCAACCCCTACACCCGCCAAGAAGTCATCGACCGCCTGCGCGGGACGCTCAAAAAGGGTCATCCCATCATCGCCGCCGGCGCCGGCACCGGCATCAGCGCCAAGTTCATCGAGCGCGGCGGCGGCGACCTCATCATCATCTACAACTCGGGCCGCTTCCGGATGGCAGGCCACGGCTCGACCTGCGGCTTGATGGCCTACGGCGATGCCAACGCCATCGCCATGGAGATTGGCGAATATGAGGTTCTGCCGATTGTCGAGGAAGTGCCCGTCATCTGCGGCGTCCATGCCACCGACCCCCGCCGCCGGATGTGGCATTGGCTCCTCCAGGTCAAGGATATGGGCTTCAGCGGCGTGAACAACTTCCCGACGCATTGCATCGTCGATGGGATGTTCCGGCAGATTCTCGAAGAAACGGGGATGAGCGTCAAAAAGGAGTATGAGATGGTGGCCCTCGCCCGCAAGATGGATTTGTTCTCCATCGTTTACGTCTCGACCCCGGCGGAAGCCAAGGCGATGGCCCAGGCTGGAGCCGATGCCATCATCGCCCATGTCGGGACCACGGTCGGCGGCTCGATCGGTGTCACCGGCGCGGTCGTCACCATGGACGAATCGGTCAAACGCGTTCAAGCGGTTATCGACGCCGCCCGCCCCGTGCGCCAGGACATTCTCTTTCTTTCCCATGGTGGTCCCATCGCCACGCCCGAAGATGCCGCCTATATTAATGAGCGGACCGGTGCCGTCGGCTTCGTGGGCGCTTCGAGCCTGGAACGGCTGGCCGTGGAGGCTTCCCTCACCGACCTCACCCGGCGATTCAAGAAGATCCCGGTGCTGCCAAAGTCCATCGCCTCGATCCGCTGGGCTCGCGGGCCAGGTTCGCGGGCAAAATCCCGTTGACAGCGGGCCCAGCCCTCAAGTAGAAGGCTGGCTCTTGGGCAATGTGATATTTTACCCGGAGCATTAACGCAACCGGACCGCTTCGGGGCCCACCGGGAGGCACCCCTTGGCGGTCGAGATTCAATCCATTATGAAATCGACCCTCCGTCTCTGCCTTACGATCGCGCTGTTCGGTTCTCCTCTTTCCTGGTCCGTCGCCCTTGGAGCCGAAAGCCAGCAACCAGCCGGCTCCACTCTGAATTCAAGCCAGATCAATGAGCTTCGCCAGCAGGCTTTGACCTTGATCACGCCGTTGCCCGACAAGATGCCCGGAGGTGAAAAGGATACGGCCGCCTTGGTTCAATTGGGCCAAGAGCTCTATTCGGACAAGAGGCTCTCGGTCAACAACACGATTTCCTGCAATTCCTGCCACGGCTTGGACAATAAGTTGGCCGGAGCGGATGGCGAGCCGACCTCGAAAGGGGCGTTCGGGCAGCGCGGAGGCCGCAATTCACCCACGTCTTTGAACGCGGGCTTCCACATGGCCCAGTTCTGGGATGGCCGGGCCGCGACCCTCGAGGACCAAGCCAAAGGGCCGATCCTGAATCCTGTCGAAATGGCGATGCCCAATGAAAAGGAGGTCCTGCAGCGGCTCAGCCAGGTTGACCGATACCAGACGCTGTTCGCCAAGGCGTTTCCCCAGGGGGCGGAAAAGATCACCTACGACAACGTCGCCCGAGCCATCGCCGCTTTTGAACGGACCTTGATCACCCGTGATCGATTTGACGATTTTCTGAAAGGCGATGCGAAGGCTCTGTCGCCGCAAGAACTCAAGGGGCTGAAGACGTTTCTCGAGACCGGATGCACCACCTGCCACAATGGCCCGGCCCTCGGCGCCACTACCTACCAGAAAGTGGGTCTGGTCAACGCCTACGAGAATGCGGAGGATCTGGGCCGTTTCGCGGTCACCAAAGACGCCGACGACAAACTCAAATTCAAGGTTCCCAGCCTGCGCAACATTGCCCTCACCGCGCCCTATTTCCATGATGGTCGCGTGGCCGCGCTCGACAAAGCCGTGCAAAAAATGGCCTGGATGCAGTTAGGCAAGGAGCTCACGGCCGACGAAACCGCGAGCCTCACCGCGTTCTTGCGCGCCCTCTCGGACAAAAAGTTATCGGCGAAGTGATCCGTCGCTCCGACGCCTCACTCCAGCGCGTTCTCAACCGAAGTCGGCGAGCCCGGACCCGGCTCTCGACCGGTCATGCCGTTGATTTGACCGCCATATTCCTGAGGAGCGTCCGGGCGCAGGCTTCCGCAAAACTGAGGTCGTTGATCGCCACGTCCATTTCTATCACTTCGATGTCCCGCCGGAGATTTCCTTGGAGGGCGCCAAAAAGAGCTTCATCCGCTTCGGGATCATGAAAGGGATGCCCCGGCGCACTGATCACACTGATGGCCCGGCGCGGGATCAGCACGCTGACCGGTCCGCGCGACCCGTTGAGCTTTTCAGCGATGATTCGACCGATTTCGGCGCATTCCGCAGCGGTCGTCCGCATGAGCGTGACCTGAGGATTGTGCTGATAGAAGGTCCGGCCCCGGAACCTCCCAGGAACGGTCTCCGGTCCGTGGAAATTGACCATATCCAAACAACCCGGCACCACGATGGCGGGGAGGCCCGTTCTGGCCGCGGCCTCCAAACGCCCCGGTCCGGCGTTCAGAACTCCGCCCACCACTTCGTCGGCCCACTCGGTCGTCGTGATGTCGAGGACCCCGGCCATCATTCCCGCCTCGATCAGCGATTCCATGGTCCGTCCGCCCGAGCCGGTGGCGTGGAAGATCAAAACCTCGAATCCCTCCTCCTCCAGGATCCGACGCGCCCCCTGCACACAATCGGTGGTGTTGCCAAACATGCTGGCCGCGATGATCGGCTTGTCCGCTTGAGTTGGACGCTTGGTTTCGACCATGCCGCAGATCGCTCCCGCCGCTTGGGCCAGGATCAGACGCGAAATTCGATTGAGACCGGCGACATCGACTATGCTGGGGACCATAACGATGTCCTTAACTCCGACATATTGCGCCACATTGCCGCTGGCCAGGGTTGACACCATGACCTTGGGAAATCCGATCGGCAGACTTCTCATCGCCGCCGTGGCAATCGCCGTGCCGCCACCCCCACCGAGCGCGATCAGGCCTTGAATCCGGTTTTCTCGAGCGAGGCGGCTCACGACGATGGGCGCTCCTTCCGACATCACTTTGACCGCTTCGCCGCGATCCCGCCGGTCCCTCAACGCCGACCAGTCGGCTCCGGCCGCGATCGCCACTGCTTCTCGCCGAATATCCACTTGGAGCTTCGGCTCAGCGAGAGTTCCGACATCGATGATCAAGACTTGGTGGCCGCGGTTTCGGATCTGCTCAGCGACGTAGCCATGTTCCTCGCCTTTGGTGTCCATTGTTCCCAGAATGCCAATCGTCGCCATATCGGTGATCTGTGTTGACGAGTTCGTCGTTTGGTTCGCGCTGATCCTAGTTCTCGAACGCTTCAAAGACGAGTGAAATGCCTCCCGAATCGCCTCATCCGTGAGCCGGCGTTCTCCGCCGCCATGCTCCATCGAACCCGACTCTGCATCCGCTTTGAGCTCCGCGATCTCGATCTATCGCTTTAAGCTCGAATAGCATACTATCCTCCATCCGGATTCCGGGCGCCGAAAAAACTTATTGTCAACCCGGAGGCTTTTTCCTATCGTACGCGGCAACTGCACCGCTCTTGGTGTCGGAGGTAAACTGGTTTTACCTCCAAAAACGCATGATAACGCACATAACAAACATCGCAGGAGGAACTAAGATGAAGTTTAACAAATGGACATTGGCTTTGGCCACCGCCGGTGTGGTGAGCTTGGGTTCAGTCGTTCAGGCCGAGGAGGCGCAGCATCAGGTGCTGACAGCACTCTCTTCGACCACATTGAGTGGATACGTCGATACGTCGGCAATTTGGAAAATCGGCACGGGCAATACGTTGCCGGGCCGCGCTTATGATGGTCCAGGCAAACTCGACGGCTTTAACCTGAACGTCGTCAAGTTGGCCATCGAGAAGCCGCTCGACGAAGCCCAATGGGCCGCTGGGTACAAGTTTGATCTGCTGTTTGGTCCGGACGCCTGCACCTATCAGGGTTTCCCCTTCCTATCCGGTGGCAGCGTTGGCGGCCTCGGCGATGATGTCGGCATTCAAAATGCCTATGTCGCTTTGCGGGCGCCCCTCGGTAATGGCCTTGACATCAAGGTCGGCGCATTTGAATCGCCGCAGGGTTACGAAGCGTTTGATGCGGGAAACAATCCCAACTACAGCCGCTCCTTTGGTTACATTCTAGGACCGAAGCAACACACCGGTATTCTGGCGAGTTACCATCTGACCGACTGGGCGAGCCTCTACGCCGGCGTTGCCGACACGCTAAGCATGATCAACGGCCGCGCGATAATCCGATCCAACGGCTCGGCGGTTGCTGAAACCGAGAAAACCTATCTCGGCGGCTTGACCCTAACCGCACCGGAGAGCTTCGGCTTCCTGAAGGGCACGACCCTTTACGCCGGTATCGTGGACGGTTTGTCCGGCGGACCCGTGGACACGACGACGACCTATGTCGGCGCCACCATCCCGACCCCGCTCGAAGGTCTTTCGATCGGTGCCGCGTGGGACTATCGCTTCGACGGACCGAATGTGACGACCGGACCCTCTAATTGGGCCTACGCGATCGCTGGCTATGTTTCCTATCAGGCCACCGAAAAGCTCAAGCTGAACAACCGGGTTGACTACGCGACGGGCTCGAATGGTTCTTTCAGAGACGTGCTTGTGCCGTTACGGACGTCCGGCGATCAACAGATCAAGCTGCTGAGCGACACCGTCACGCTTGATTACGCTCTCTGGGCCAACGTCATCTCCCGCGCCGAATTCCGCTGGGATCATGATCTAGCCGGTGATCGCATTTACGGCAACCAAAAGAACGCCTATACTCTCGCCGCCAACATCATCTACAAGTTCTAAACCCGATTCCTCTCGACCAACCCCTTCCGAGGTTTCGGAAGGGGTCTTTTTTTTCCCTGCTCGAGCCTCTCGCTTCTCCAGCGGATTTCGAGCGCGATCCCTCCGCCACCCCCACCCTACGTCCACGCTTGGCCCCATCACGCTCGATGGTTGTTTCTGACCATGATCCGACTGTGAGCTTTTTATCACGTTGGCCAAGGTTCGGCTCTGCTTTCGTCAAAGAGTTTCCGAACCAAGCCGTTTTGCCCTGTTTACCGACCTCGGGCCTCGACCCGAGCGTCGCGGCATAACGATTGCTAAAGTGCCTTTTGCCGTGCGATGTTATGTGTGCGGCCCGGCGGCTGGGTATTCCACCAAGACATTCCAGTGTCCGCTTGAATGGTCCGGCCGTCCGGTTTTTGTGCAATGCTCCGTCAGCCGGATTTGCTCGGTTGATCGGTCCCACATGAGCATCAACGGTGACGGTTCAATGCCTCAGGTCGATGGGATCATTTCTCCCAAAGTGCTTGAACTTGAACTCGGCATCGCTCAAAGTATCGGGCTTAAGGTCAGATCTTTGGACTGAGCCTAAAAAAAACAAATCAAAAGAAAACCATGAATAATCACTCAGCAAGTATGTCCGGACTCGAGCCGAAGAACCTCAACCCAAAACTGAATCGATGGACGGTCGCCCTGGCCTGTGCAGGTGTCATCGGCGTCGGAGCTACCAGCCAAGCCGAGGAAGCCGCGCATCAGGTTCTGACCGCACTCTCTTCCACGACCCTGAGTGGCTATGTCAGCACCTCCGCGATCTGGAAGTTCGGCTCGGGCAACGGATTGATCGGCCGTTCGTTCGATGGCACGGCCAAACAGGACGGAATCAATCTTGACGTCGTCAAACTCTCCCTGGAGAAGCCTATCGACCAAGGACAATGGTCGGCCGGCTACAAGGTGGACCTTCTTTTTGGCCCCGACGCCATCGCCTACAACTCTCCGGTCGGCCCGGCGGGTGATTTCGGGTTCAAACAAGCCTACGTCGCCCTGCGCGCCCCCGTGGGCAATGGCATCGACTTCAAGATCGGCTCGTTTGACACCTGCGTCGGTTATGAAGGTTTCGACGCTCCGGCCAATCCGAATTACAGCCGCTCGTTCGCCTACTTTCTCGAACCGCTCGCTCACACCGGTGTGCTGGCGAGCTACCAATTGTGCGAGTTTGCCAGCGTGAGCGCCGGGGTCGCAAACACCTACATGACCGGCGTCAATGTTCGCTCGACCCGCGGCGAGTCGAACAAGGCCCTGATGGGAATCGTGACTCTCACCGCCCCGGAAAGCCTGGGTTTCCTCAAAGGCGCCACCCTGAACGCGGGCGTCGTCGATGGCTTCGCCGGGAGCGCGGATCGCGACACCACCCTCTATTATGTTGGGGCCACCATGCCGACTCCCTTGCCGGCGCTCGCGCTCGGCGCGGCCTTTGATTACAGGACGGACGCTCCGGCGGTCGCTCCGTTGGGTCTCGAGAATCGTGCTTATGCGGTGGCGGGTTACGCGTCGTTCACGGCGACCGAGAAGTTGAAGCTCAATGCCCGGGTTGAATACGCCAATGCCGACGACGGCACCTACTACGACCGCGGCGGCGCGCTTTCTTCCAAACGCAACAAACTGCTTGGCTCGACCCTGACGGCCGATTACTCGCTCTGGGCCAATGTGATGACCCGGGCGGAAGTCCGTTGGGATCACTCACTGGCCGCCGACAAGCCTTTCGGTGTGGATGATCGCAACGCCATTTCTTTGGCCGCGAACATCATTTACCGGTTCTAAGCCCGGTTTCTGGGGGGAACTCCAAGCCCTTTCCGACCTGATCGGAAAGGGCTTTTTCTTTTTGCCCTGCCTTCGCGGCTCGGCTTCCGCTTCCCTTCGTCTAGTCTTCCGCTGTCTGAGAGCCCAGGGCTGGCCGCTCCGCACAGACACCTCTGGAGCTCGCCGCCACGAATTCAATCATCACCCGGGCTTCCTCGCTGACGAATTCAGCCCGCGCGGTTTCCAGTGCCGTCGTCATCCGGAGCCCACTCCGGAAAAGCAAGTGGTACAATCTTTTCAACTGCATCCTCTGCTCACTTCGCAAACCAGCCCGGCGCAAACCTACCGTGTTCAGCCCGCAGATGCGGTTGTGTCCCCGGGCAATAGAATACGGGGGCAAATCCTTGCTCACCGCCGATCCGCCCTGCATCAGCGCGAGAGTGCCGATCCGGACGAACTGGTGAACCAGGCAATTCCCAGAAATAAACGCCCGGTCTTGCACCACGACGTGTCCACCCAAGAGAGCGCCGTTGGCCAGAATGATCCCATCGCCCAAGTGAACATTATGACCGACATGGCTGTTGCCCATGAGGTAACAGTCCGAGCCTATCGAGGTTTCTTCGGCTGCCTTGTTGGATCGGTTCACCGTCACCTGCTCCCGAAAAACATTTCGTTCGCCAATGACCACGCGCGTCGGCTCTCCCCCATACTTCAGGTCTTGGGGAGCATCACCGATGACACAACCCGCATGAAATCGATTTCCCCCGCCGATGGTCGTGTGTCCGGTCAAATGGACGTAAGGCCCGATTTCGCATTCCGGTCCCACCGTGACATGTTCCTCGATGACCGCAAACGGGCCGATGCGGACGCCCGCCCCGATTTGGGCTCTGGGATGAATGATGGCTGTGGGATGAATCATGAGTTGCCTCGCCCGCCTCAGCCGTAGAAATGACCTAATTCGCGCAGGGAAGCATAGTCCCGCGGCCGCGACTCGGTTCGCCGCCCCAGGATGACATGATCCAAGACCTCGATTTTTAGCAACTGTCCGGCCCGGATGAGGTCTCGGGTGACTTTGACGTCGGCTTCCGAAGGCGTCGGGTCACCGCTAGGATGATTATGCACGAGCACGATCGCCGAGGCGTTGGCCGCGATCGCCATCTTAAAAACTTCCCTTGGATGAACCAAAATGGTATCCAGGGTGCCCTGGGAAATCTTCTCGATCCGGATCAATCTCCGGCGCGTGTTCAACAAGACGACCTGGAAACATTCCACGTCGTAGAACCGGTTGTCCTCGCGCAAGAGATCGGCAATGCGCTCCGGACTGTCGAGCATGGGTGACTCTCGGTTTATCTCCTGCGACATCCGCTGCGCCAAGGTGAAGGCGCTTTTCAAAGCAATCGCCTTGTCGCGCCCGACTCCTCGGACCTGCCGTAGTTCGTCGAGGGAGGCTGAAGCCAGACGCCCGAGCGAATCGAATCTCGACAAAAGTTGTTCCGCCACCTGCAAAGCCGAACTCCCCTTCAGACCGGTTCGGAGCAGAATGGCGATCAGCTCGGCATTGCGCAACGCTTCGGCTCCGAGTTCCACGAGTCTCTCTCGGGGTCGTTCTCCGTCGGGCAAATCCTTGATCCGCAAATGCGCGTTCGTGGCCAAGCCCCAGCACTGTGAAACCTCGGCCCAAAAATTTCAAACCTTAATCTCACCCGCCCGGCGTCGTCCGATCGATGAACGCCTCAAACTCCCAATGCAGATGCGGGGGTATCCGCACCTTGAGCCGGGCATGCTCATCCTCATAGGCCTGCTCCACGATCTGACCCACGCGATGCAAGCGTGCGATGACCGCTGAGGCGCCATGAGGCACCGTCAGCTCCACCATTTCCCGCACCGGTCGCAAAGCGGTGCTGATTTCTTGAAGCAGAGCCGCCAAACCGTCGCCGGTGCTCGCTGAGACCGCGACGACTCGCAGGTCCAGTCCCTGCCTTTTCCTCATGACTTCCCCCGGTGGGAGCCGATCGATCTTGTTCAAAACCATAATGGTCGGCTTGCCGCCCGCCCCAATTTCGGCCAAGACCGCGTTGACCGCCTCAATTTGTTCTTCGGCCCTGGGATGACTGATATCCACCACGTGGAGAAGGAGGTCCGACTGCACAACCTCTTCCAAGGTCGCCTTGAACGCCTCGACCAGCCGATGGGGCAGTTTTCGAATGAATCCCACCGTGTCCGAAAAGAGAACATTCTGGTTGGTGGGCAAGCGCAATCGCCGCGTGGTTGGATCCAATGTGGCAAACAGCTTGTCCTCCACCAAGACTGCGGCGCCCGTCAGGCTGTTCAAAAGCGTGGACTTTCCCGCGTTCGTGTATCCGACGATCGATGCCACCGGCCACTGAGTTCTTTTGCGGCCCTGCCGCTGAGTCGCGCGCTGTCGGCGAACCGTCTCCAATTCCGTCAGCAGCGTCTCGATTCGTTCCTGGACCCGCCGACGGTCCGTCTCCAACTGGGTTTCGCCCTCGCCCCTCATTCCTATGCCACCTTTTTGCCGGGACAAGTGGCTCCAGTAGCGAGTGAGGCGCGGTAACAGGTGCTGCAATTGCGCCAGTTCGACCTGGAGCTTCCCTTCTCTCGTCCTAGCCCGCTGGGCGAAAATGTCGAGAATCAGCGAAGTTCGGTCGATCACTTTGCACTCGAAAACCTTCTCCAAATTACGGCTCTGCGCTGGCGACAGCTCATCGTCGAACACGACGGTGTCCACGTCGAGACTTCGACATTCATCGGCAAATTCTCGGGCCTTGCCCGATCCTATGAAAGTACCCGCCACGGGTCCTTCCACCTTCTGCCATCCTTGGCCGACGACCGCCCCTCCCGCCGTCGTCGCCAACTCCGCTAATTCCTGGAGCGAATCTTCCACGTCGCTTCTGACCCGGGCTTTTATTTCCAGGCCCACCAGAAATGCTCTCTCGGGCTTTTTCGTGCTGGTTGATATCAGTGCTTTCAAGATGGTTTTCCATCATGGGCGAGCCAAGAGAGGATGAAGAGCAACCCTACGCCCACACAAATAGCGCTATCGGCAATGTTAAAAGCTGGGAAACCTATCTCACCGCCGCCTCGGCGATACAAATAGAAATAAATGAAATCAATCACATGCCGTCTTCCCACATGAAGGCGGTCCACCAAATTGCCCATGATGCCGCCAAACAAAAGTCCAACTGCCACTTGGCCGACCGGCTTGCTGATATCAAATTGGCTGCGCGCGAGAAAGAGCAGCAACAAAGCCACGAGCGATACTATAGCCAGCAGCTCATTATTGTCTCGGAAAAGGCTCCAAGCTGCTCCGGTATTCCCCCAATGCACGAATTTGAAAAAACCATCGATGATGATATGCTGCTTTTCAAATCCTAACCACCTTAACACCAAAAGCTTACTCAATTGATCAGCCGCCAGGATCGCTCCAGCAACCATCGCCATGCGTTTATCCCGAGCTTCTTTTGGATCGCTTGCTTGAATTCCTTCGCTTCCCGTCTGGACTGATGCTTCCCCTCGCTCTGTCACTCGGCTCCTTCTACGATGTTGGTGATCACTCAGCTAGCCTGAGCCTAACTCATGCGCATGGGCATGAGCACGTAGAGAAAGGGACCATTAATCCGCAAGACGCCAGGACTCAGCTCATCAATCAACTCCAGATAAACTTCGTCATCATCTAAAGCTTTAAGTGGGTCCATGAGATAGATCGGATTGAATGCTATGGCCAAGTCTTTACCGTTATAATTGACCGCTATGCTTTCCCGGCCTTCCCCCACCTCTGGCGTATTGGCGGTTATCGACAGATTATTCTTTGTGAAACTAAGCTTGACTGAGTTGGATTTCTCGCTGGTCATGATCTCCGCTCTTCTGAGAGCATGTAAGAGCTCTTCACGGCCCAGGGCAATCCTTTCCTTGGTTTCCCCCGGGATAACCTGTCGGTAATTGGGATAATTGCCTTCGACCAGCTTTGAGACGATCCACGTGCTCGCCGCGCCCTCGTCTTTAATGCTAAATCCTACCTGGTTTTCAGTGGCCCTAATCTCCACCGTCCCTTTGCCTTGCACCAATCTCGTCAGCTCATTGATGGCCTTAGTCGGCACGATGAACTCGCCCGGGCTCTCTGGACCCAATTGTATTTCTTCATCCGCCATCGCCAGTCTTCTCCCGTCCGTCGCCACCATGTTCATCTTGTCATCTTTGAAACTGAAGAAGATTCCATTGAGCACAAATCGGGTCTCATCCGCCGAGATAGCAAAAGCGGTCTTTCGCAACATCGATCTCAACTTATCCTGGGGCACAGTTATCCTCCTTTTCTCCGGCAATTGTGGAATAGGAGGAAATTCCTCTGCCGCCAGGCCGTTGATCTTATAAAACGATGCTCCCGCCATCACACTGCACGCGTGTTTGTCATCGACCTCGATCTCAATCTCACCCGCGGCCAACTCCCTGATGATCCCGAACAACTTCTTCACCGGCACTGTGGTGGCGCCCGGACGCTCGACCTTGGCCTCCACTGAACAGGAAACCGTCACATCGAGGTCCGTCGCGGTCAAATCCAGACGATTGTCGGCGGCCTGCACTAGGACGTTCGACAAAATGGGCAAAGTCGTCCGCGAGCTGACAATATTTTGAACAGCCTGCAAACCATTGATGATTTGTTCTTTACTGATGGTCAGTTTCATTGGGCCTTAATAGTATTGTTCTGAGGCTAAAGAAACACTCTTATTAAGGGTTGTGAATAGATGAAACAACTGACGGTGTCAAGGTTGGCTCAAGGGTTTACGTGAAAGAAAGAGGTCGAGAAAGGTGTGGAAAAGAAAAGGGAAGTCGGGAAAGTCAGAGAAAGGCAGGAAAAGATCCAGCGGCACACAGGCTGTCAGCGCAATCTTCGAAGGGCAATGAAGAAGGATTAGCGGAGGAAAAAGACCAGATAGAGCCAATTAGAGAGGACGGCAAAACTCAGGATGAACGAGCACAAGGCTAAGGAAAGTCGTGGGAAAGGAGGAAGAGGAAGAAAAATGCGATAAAGCCAAAGGAGGAAAGAGAGAGAAATGGTCCAGACACTCATGAAAACCAAGGGATTGAAGCGCAAGGAAGCGGAAAAGTCGCCAAGCGAGAAAGCCAAGAGCGAACGAGAGCCACCGCAAAAAGGGCAAGGAAAACCAAAAGCTAGAAAAAGAACACAAGAAGGGCCGGGAACTCGAAGCCAAGACCAAAAACTGGAGAAAAAGAGGGCGGAGACGAGAAAAGCAAAAGCCAAAGGGGCAAGAAAGAACGGGAATGGTGAGAAAGACAGTCGAGGAGGAACGCTAGGAGGTCCAGTAAGTTTCATGAAAGGGATGGAGATAGACCAAACAAAGCAAAAGCCGAGGGCAAAAGATTAGAACCGAGGCAACCCACGCGTAATGAAATCAAGAGCACCGCTCATGATCAGGATAGTGGAAATGACAAAGCCGACCACACCGAGAGCAATACCGACCCAGGCCAAACCTTTACCGGAATAGACAAGTGGATGGCGACCGATCTGGAAAAGACCCATGCAGGAAAAGATAAGACCCAGGGAGGCGAAGACAGGCCCACAGCAGAAAAGCCCCAAAGAACTGCAGACTAAGCCAGCAATAGCCAAGCGGCTGGTTCGAATGGAACCTTCGGCAAAACCCGCCGACGATCCTCCCGAAGACAAAGGCGGAGGAAACGATGGAGGAAGGACCGAAGCGAAATCTGCAAAAGTAGAAAGAGGCTTCCAAGGACCAGCATCAAAACAAGCAAGGGTTTGACCATTAGCCCGATTTTCCGCAATCCATTGCCGAATCTGATCGGCGGAAATCGGGCCGTACTCCTTCTGGTCAGCGCCGACGATCTTATACATGCGAAGGAGTCTCGGAAAAAGGCCACGCTTCGTCAAGGTTGCGAGAGCTCGATCATAACGAAACAGAAAGCCCGAGACTCAACAAAATAAGCATGGAGAAAGAGAGAGGAAACGGGCTCGTCTCTTGTGAAGAGTCAACGCTTGAGGAAATCCTAAGTCCGGGAACTGATCAGCGCTTCGAGTTTGGCCAAAGCCTGGCCAGAATCAATGAGAGCGGAAGCCATGGCCCAGCCGGTCGCGATGGATCGGGCCGAGTTGGCAACCATCAAGGCTGCTCCGCTATTCAACAAAACAGCATCCCGCTTGGGACCGCGTTCTTGACCGGAAAGAATCGCCCGGACGACGCGAGCATTGGCCGCCCGGTCCCCGCCAGCGAGGTCAGATAACGAACCAACTTGGATGGGCAGTTCGGAAAACGTCGTCACGGAGCAGGCGAAGCCATGATCATGGTAGAACTCAGCGATCGTATTCTCCCCGAGCGTCGAAAGCTCGTCGAGAGAAGCCTGACCCGCTCGACCGCTCACCACCATGCCCCGCCGCACCCCCAAGGATTGAAGAACGTGGGCCATTGGAGCGCAGAGCTCAGGCTGAGGAACGCCCACAAGCTGCGCGGTCGGATGGGCCGGATTGAGCAGAGGGCCCAAGAAATTGAAGAGCGTCCGCTGACCGCGAGCGGCGCAGAGTTTGCGAGCAGGGGCGATGTGTTTGAAGGCGGGATGAAACCGAGGAGCAAAAAAAAAGGCGAAGCCGTGATCCCGCAAGTCCGCGGCGGCTTGCTCAGGGGTCAAGTCGAACGGAATCCCCAATTCCTCAAGAACATCGGCGCTCCCCGCGAGCGAAGTAATGGCGCGATTGCCATGCTTGGCGACCGTAACTCCGGCGGCGGCGACGAGCAGGGCGACGGTCGTCGAGATGTTAATGGTATTCTGGCGATCTCCACCCGTGCCGCAAACATCCAGGATTTCGCGCTGGCGGGTGGCCGAATCGAGGGGAACCGGAATGGCCCGTTGTCGGAGCGCGCGGGCAAAGGAGGCCATCTCCGCCGGGGTCTCCCCTTTGTTCGCTAATGCCATCAAGAAATCGGCTTTCTCTTCGACCGCAGCCGACTCACCAACGAGAATGGCGACCGCTTCGTCCGCCTGGTCATCGGAAAGATCCGATCGCCGGTGAAGTTCTGAGATCAAGTGGTTGAGCACGGTGAAAACCTAGGGCGGGCCAACGGAAGTTCAAACGAAAAAGGCGAGGAACGGAATCCCAGGAAGGGGATAAACGAAGGCCTGAATCAACCCGACGGAAGCTCGCGGACGAAAAGGGACTGGCTTTTAGGCGGTGGAGCTTTCACTTTGTCGAAATGATGATGCGGGCCGTGATTCTCCCGACCCACAACCAAAGCCTGTTCGACCAGGCGGTGCGCGAGGCCGCTCAGCTCCTCAGGGCCGGAGAAGTGGTGGCGATACCGACCGAAACAGTCTATGGACTGGCGGCGAATGCGTTGGACGCGGTAGCCGTGGGGCGCATCTTTGACGTCAAAGGCCGGCCGGCCCACAATCCGTTGATCGTGCATGTGGCCGATCAGGCCATGGCGCGGCGGTGTGTCACCCAGTGGCCGGGGGTCGCCGATCGTCTGGCCAGCTCGTTTTGGCCAGGGCCACTGACCTTGGTTTTGCCAAAGGACCCGGTGATCCCGAGCATCGTGACCGCGGGTGGATCCACGGTCGGAGTCCGCTGGCCGAGCCATCCGTTTGCCCAGGCGCTGATTCGGGCCTGCGGATTTCCGCTGGCCGCCCCGAGTGCCAACCTTTCCAACCAAGTCTCGCCGACCAACGCCGCGCACGTGCAAAAGGTTCTCGGCGATCGGATCCGACTGATCGTGGATGGAGGCGCGAGCCACGTGGGAATCGAATCAACCGTGGTGGACATTTCGGTTTCGCCAGCCCGGTTGCTCCGGCCAGGAATGATTCACGCTGAGTCTTTGCTTGCGGCGATGAACGAGCAGGTTCTCGGAGGGAATCCTCCAGACGGCCAACTGCGCAGCCCAGGGTTATTGCCCAAGCACTACGCGCCGCGGGCCAGGTTGATCCTGTCGCAATGGAAGGATGAAGCTGATTTGGCGGAGCAAATCGCGGCATCGAACGCCCCCCGATCCGCCGTGCAAATCATCGCCCACCGCCGTATTCCGCTGACTTTGGATGTGGGCGGGGTCAGCGTGATTCCGCATGACGCGGAAGCTTTCGCCCGGGCGATTTATGCGGAATTGCATCGTTGCGATGAGGCGGGCGCGGCTCTGATTATCATGGAGAATCTGCCCGAGACCCCGGAATGGCTGGCTCTCCGGGATCGACTGAAGCGAGCGGCCAGCTAATCCGTCAGGGGTGATCGGGAAGGAAGGTTCGAAACAATCCCGGCAATTCTCATTTTGGCACGTAGGTAGTCCCGGCTTCAGCCGGTCGCCATGTGAAAACCGGCTGAAGCCGGGACTACTGGCGTGGAACGGACGGTGTCCGGGGGCCAAAATGAGAATGGCTGAATCGACCCGGTCGCACCTTGTCAAAAAGGGGGGAAAGGTTAGATTGCGGACCGATGGAAAAACTTGGATCGCCCGATACGCATTATCTTTCGTCCGCGCTGGGTTGGCTGGAGTTGGGGAATCGGGCGGAGGCCAGGCTCGAATGGGCTCGGATAAATCCCGAGGCGCGACGGCTCCCGGAAGTTCTGGAGGTGGGCTGGTTGATTCAAGCCGCGGAAAAGGACTGGGCGGGGGCGCTGGAAACGGCCCGGGCCTTGATCGCAACGGATCCGGATCGGTCCTTCGGCTGGCTGCATCAGGCCTACGCCTTGCGCCGGGTTCCGGAAGGCGGAATCCGGGCGGCTTGGAATGCTCTGCTGCCGGTCGTCGAGCGTTTCCCCAAAGAGCCGACCATACCCTATAATCTCGCTTGTTATGCCTGCCAGATGGGCTGGTTGGACGAAGCCCGCAAATGGCTCCGGCAGGCCCAAAGACGGGGTGACAAGACGGCCATCAAGGCGATGGCGCTGGCCGACATCGATCTCGAAGCATTGTGGAGCGAAATCAGGGATTGGTGACCGGGCGGCGCACCGGGCCGGCCAATTCAATCCAGGCTTGAATACCCAAGGAACGAAGGACAAGCTCGGTTCGTTCCATGAAGACCAAGCACTTTCTCGGGTTCCTCTTTCACCTCGTCATCAGCTTGCCGTTATGTGCCGCCCCCGGGGGCGGGACCTGGAAGGCTGGCGTCGCTTCAAG
The DNA here is from genome assembly GCA_964355375.1 of uncultured Verrucomicrobiota bacterium. Classification (GTDB taxonomy): domain Bacteria; phylum Verrucomicrobiota; class Verrucomicrobiia; order Limisphaerales; family SIBE01; genus CAYHFE01. The sequence goes on along the minus strand of CAYHFE010000001.1, from coordinate 1,385 downwards.
CGTGATCACGCCAGAGAAGCCCATGTGGATGGCCGGCTACGCGAGCCGCACCAATGTTTCTCAGGGCAAAGCGCAGGACCTCTTCGCCAAGGCCTTGGCGCTGGAAGATGCCCGGGGCAGCCGGCTGGTCATCGTGACGCTCGACCTGATCAGCGTGCCGCGGCCGCTGCGCCTGGGGGTGGAGGCCGCGGTGCTGAAGGAACATGGTCTGTCGCGGGAGGGCCTCTTGCTGAACTGCTCTCATACCCATAGCGGGCCCGAGTTCCGGGTGGGTCGCGGTCAGCGGGATTGGGCGATGTTCGGACCCGAAGGGATACCGGGCGCCAAGTCGGGTGAAGAATACGGCCGCGAACTGCTGGACCAAGTGATCCAGGTGGTGCGGCAGGCGCTCGGCAGCCGGGGGCCGGCGATCGTGAGTTTCCAACACTCCCGTTGCGGGTTCGCCATGAATCGCCGGACTCCCAGCGGCACCAATTACAACAACTTCCCGAATCCCGACGGACCCGTCGATCAGGATGTGCCAGTCCTGAGAGTGGACGCTCCGGACGGGAAATTGCGGGCCGTTCTCTTTGGCTACGCTTGCCACAACACGACCCTTTCGCTCTATCAGATTTGCGGAGATTATGCCGGGTATGCCCAACAGTATTTCCAAGAGAAACATCCCGAAGCGACGGCGCTCTTCATGGCGGGTTGCGGCGGCGATCAGAATCCTTATCCGCGCGGCACCCTCGAGCTGGCCCAACTCCACGGCCGGACCCTGGCGATCGCCGTGGACGCGGCCTTGCAGACCCGCTCGCTCCCGCTGCCCGGTCCGCTGCGCTTGGCCTACGAGGAGATCGACCTTCACTACGCCGGACCGCCCACGCGCGCCGACTACGAGGCCAAGCGGAAGTCCACCGACCGGTACGAAGTGCAGCATGCCGACCGAATGCTGGCGTGGCTGGCCCGAGATGGAAAATTGCCGGAGAAGTATCCATTCCCGGTGCAGGTCGTGCAGTTTGGCGCGGATCTGACGCTGGTGGCGCTGGCGGGAGAGACGGTGGTGGACTACTCGCTGAGGCTGAAGAAAGAGCTGGCGGGTCCGAGAGTATGGATCGCGGGCTACTGCAACGACGTGATGGGGTATATCCCGAGCGCCCGGTTGCTCCGAGAGGGAGGCTATGAACCGCACACGTCGATATTTTTCAGCGAAATTCATCCCGGGCCTTGGGTGCCAAGCCTCGAAGACCGAATCATCGGCAAAGTGCATGAATTGAATACCCGGCTGCGACGCGGCGGGGATTAGTGATGACGGTTTGCTCCTGGGAGAAGGAGAATGGCTGGCCGAATCCGCAGGGCTGACGCATGAAGCGGGAAAGCCAATGAGCACAGGCTTTTTATAGGGA